>JAPLFH010000015.1 GCA_026390815.1 Ignavibacteriales bacterium
AGTTGGTATTGATATCTATCAGCCGATTGTATGTATTTCATTTTATGACCAAAACTTTTCCCGTAAAATTATTAATTTATTTTGAGCTTTCATATTAATTTTGTATAACTTGACTAATAATTTTCACACAGCCTCTTTAGGACGTGGACGGTTCACCCGAACAAATGCGGCTTTAGCCATGTAAATAAGTTTGTTTTATGGCTAAAGCCTGAGTTATTTGGGTGTGTTTAAACCCCGTCATGAATGGCGGGGTTATTAAAATAAAAGTATGTGTGAGATTACTTACTGAATTAATTTTAAAAGCTTTTTCTTATTAAGAAATGGATGGTTCGTTTTAAACAATGTAAAAATCGATTTTAGAAACGATAAGATTAAAGTTAGAAATGATGAGTGCAAATTTGGAAATGATAAGTTTTGAATTGGAAATGTTAAATTCAATTTTAGAAATGCACAGTTGAAAATTAGAAATATATAGTTCATTCTACAAGATGAGAATTGTAATAAAGAAATGAGCAGTTTGAAATTGGAAATGAGTAATTGGAAATTGGAAATGAGTAATTAGAAATTAGAAATGGATAGTTAGAAATTGGAAATGATCAGATTGAATTTAGAAATGAACAGTTTAAAACTGGAAATGGAGAGATTAAAACAAGAAATAACGAGTTTTTTATTATAAAAATGCGATTTTTACAACAAAACAGAGCTTTTTAACGTAAATAATCCAAATGGCATTCTATTTATCATAACAAATTAAGGGGTAGCAATGAAAAATAGTGAAGAAAACTCGCTTCGTATGTTCGAAAATGTTTCCGGTTTATTAAAAGAAAATCAGGGAATCACTTCTGGTATCCAGCAGTTTGCTGAGAGTGAAGCTGAGTTAAACCAGCTCATAGCCGATATTAAAACAACCAACCAAATGCTTATAAACGCCGCCAACGGAAAGACAGATGAAAAAACTGCCGCGGAAGAGGATCTTGAAGATTACGTTATCCTTTTCAGTCGTAAGTTTTTTGTCTATGCCCGCAGGAATGCAGTTGAGGACCTTAAAGCGCTAATAGCTTTTAAGGATTATGAAATTAAAAAACTGCGCGACAGGGAATTAATTGATAAGGCAGAATCGATCCGTAAGAAAGCTGTTGAACACATTGCGAAGCTTGAAAAGTACGGCATTAAGCAAGTAGATATTGATTTACTTGATGCTAAAATTAAACGGTTTGAATTAACTATCGGTGAGCAGGGAACCGGGTATAGCGAGCGGGGTGGAGCAAGAAAATCCCTTAATGTACTTTTTGAGCAGGCAAGCCTGCTGCTTAAGGAGGAAATTGATGGATTGATTGAATCGTTCAAAGATGAAAATTCCGATTTTTATAACCAATACATAACCCCACTAGGTATTAAAAACCTGGGTGTAAGGCACAGAAAAAAAGAGGAGCCTGTCGTTCCTGTTGTTGGTGATGGAAGCGGGACTGGTAATAACGGAATATAGAAGTTGGAAGTTAATTAAATGGTCGTTCCGTCAAGGCGGACAGGTAGGTGGTCATTAAGTTGTCATTGAAAAACTTTTTTGTAATAATAGAAAACAAATTTTGGCGCCAGTTGGCGTCTAATCAATATGTTAGCTTTCTAATATTCATCAATATAAGGAATTCATTATGCAGTCTTTAAAATCGGTTCTGGAATCATCAAATGAAAAGGAATTAAAAGGTTTGGCTGAAATATTAGGGACAAAAGATTCAAAGCCAGAAGTGGTAATGGCTATGTTATGGTGGAATAGTCGTTCAATATTTGGAATGTTTTTAAGAAAAATGCCAACATATGTGGATATTGCAAAACAAGTTGCTAAAAAATTAAAAGTAAAATATGAGGAAAAAGATGGAGTTGAAACAATAGAAACAAAAATTTCCCAGAAAGTATTTCAGACTATGTGGAAAAAGATGACAAATGAACAACGAGAAGAGTTAGATAAAAAAATGCAAGAAGTTGCAAAGAAATTTGATAAATCTGGTTCAATGGTTGGAAGTGTTAGTATGTTAGGTGCGTTATCAGCTGCACAGCTATCTGGCTTTGGCGTATATTTATTAGCATCCACTTCCCTTGGTGCATTATCCGGTGCAATTGGTATTGCATTACCATTTACAATTTATACAACAATGTCATCTGCTATTTCAGTAATAATCGGTCCTGCCGGTTGGATTGGAGCCGGACTATTTGCTATTTGGAAACTGACTGGTCCAAATTACAAAAAATTAATACCGGCTATAATTTATTTGAATATGTTGCGTTCTAAACAGAAACTTGAATTATAAGATGATGGAAAGCTAACCAGCAGCTCAACACGGACAGCGTTTTGAGTGTGGCATTTATGTAATTATAAAGTTGTGTTTACAAAACTAAGTTGCTTCTTAAGTTACTTTGTTCATAGAAACATTTTTATAAATAAAAGTAGTTGCAACTATTCGGCATTCTTGTTTTGAGCTGCCGGTTAGTAGCAACGATAGGCATATAGCTTTAGTATATTATAATAATACAATAACCAAAATAATAAGGAAAAATTATGAAACAAGTTCTTAGTAAATCTCAAGAATTAGTATCAGAAGGTAAATATTTTACATTTAAGGATGTTAGTGGTGAATATAATACTGAAAATTTAATTAAGGCAGCAAAGTTTATGCAATGGCAAGGTAAAGCACGCGATTTTTTAGAAAAATTATATGGTGAAAGACATAAAACAATAGTTGAGTTTAATAGGGCAACAAAAATTATTGAAGATGCAGATAATGAAAATGAATTTAATATTGGGCATACAATGATGTTAAATGCTTTTAAATATGCTTTAAATGTAGCTGATGATAATATTAATATAAAACAAAATTATTTTTACTCTAATAGTGAAAATAAAAAAGTAACGAATGTTAAAAATATTTTATCGAATTTAATTGAAGAAAAGGAAAAAGAAATAAAAAATATTTCATTTAAAGATGGTTGGGAAGAATTAGCTAAAAGTGAATTAAAAAGAGATAAAAGACAACTTCAGGTAATCGGTTTTATAAACGAAGAAGATTTTAATTTTTATGAAACAAATTTAGGGAAGGAATATTTTGATGTAACAGGTCGGATGTTAACTGTCCTAAAACCCCGTGATTATGAAAAATTTTTTATTGAAATGCTTGATAAATTAGATAACGTTAACGATAAAGAATGGGATAAATTTATAGATGAATATTTTAATAAAAGAATAAATATTAAATAGATGCCTAACCAGCTTTTCCACACGACCGCATTTTCAATACGGCATTGTTCAAAATTCCGGGTTTAGTGAAAAATGTAAATATTGCAAGTAAGTTTGTTCTATTAAATAAAATTGTTAAAAATATTTGGCAGTAGTTTTTCAGTTCGTCATTGCTATTCTGGGCGGACGGGTGGAAAGCTACGCCGTTAGCCATCCTAGTAAATATGGATAAATTATGAATCTTACTGAAGCTGAGAAAAAATTAAAAGCAATTTTTGGTTTTGAAAAATTTTATGATGAACAATGGGATACTATCAAATTATTATTTGAAGGTAAAAGAGTACTCCTTATTGAGAAAACTGGCTATGGTAAATCACTTTGTTTTCAGTTTCCAGCAACGCAGTTTAGTGGGATTACTGTAATCTTTTCACCTTTAATTGCATTAATGCGAGACCAAGTAAGAAGTTTAAATGAAAAAGGAATCGTGGCAAAATTTATAAATTCTGAACAAACTAAAGAAGAAAATTCATCCACTATTCAAGAAGCTATTCAAGGGAAAATAAAAATTTTATACATAGCACCAGAAAGACAAGAAAATCAAGAATGGATAGACGCTACGCGGAAAATGAATTTATCAATGATTGTTATTGATGAAGCTCATACCATATCAGTTTGGGGGCACGACTTCCGACCCGCATTTAGAAGAATTATAAATTTAGTTCAATTGTTACCAAAGAACCTTCCTATTTTAGCCACTACAGCGACAGCAACTAAAAGAGTCGAAAAAGATATTGAAAAACAAATCTCTGGAGATATTGTTACAATTCGAGGTAATTTAATGAGGGAAAACTTACATCTCTTTGTAATAGATGTTAAATCAGAGGATGATAAACTTGTCTGGCTAGGCAATAATATTAACAAGCTTCAAGGAAGTGGAATAATCTATACTGGGACTAGAGTTAATACCGAAATTTATTCAAGATGGCTAAATTTCATAAAGGTTAGCTCAGTTGAGTATAATGCGGGTTTAGACGGTGATTCAAGAAAAGAAATTGAAAAAGGGTTGATGTCGAATAAATGGAAATGTATTATCTCTACTAATGCTCTTGGAATGGGTATTGATAAGCCTGATATAAGGTTTATAATTCATACTCAAATTACTGCTTCACCAATACACTATTATCAAGAAGTCGGGAGAGCTGGGCGGGATGGAAAACCCACATATATAATTTTATTTTTTAACTCAACACTAGTTGAAAATAATATTTATGAAGATGCACAACTTCCATTGGCTTTCATCGAAGGAGGAAGACCGTCTATTCAAAAATATCAAAGTGTAATTGAAGCTTTAAAAACTCAACCGCTTGGAGAAAGAGAACTTATCAAAGTAACAAATATGAAACAGACTCAGATAAGAGTAATTAAAGCAGATTTAATTGAACAAGGGATTGTTAAAGAAGTAGTATATGGACGTTCTAAAAAATACGAATATCAGTTTAACGCTCCTAGATTAGATACAAAGGCATTCCAAGAATTAAGAGAAATGAAGCTCAAAGAATTAGATTCTATGATTGAGTACATATTCACTAAGCAATCAAGGATGCAATTTCTATGTGAGTATTTAGGTGATTTAAACAATAAAAGCTTCTCAAATTGCGACAATACTAATCACAAAAAAATTATTTTTGAGCTGAACAAGGAAATGTCAGAAAAACTATTGGAATTTAGAGAAACGTATTTTCCGGAATTGATTGTTGAATCTAGAGATTCAAATATTGTGAACGGTGTAGCATCGTCATACTATGGTGTTTCAAGTGTTGGGGCAGCTATACATAGGTGTAAATATGAAAATGGTGGTGACTTCCCGGATTTCTTACTAAAATTAACATTAAAAGCATTTAGAAATAAATATGTTCAACAAAAATTTGACTACATTTGTTATGTACCACCTACTGAGTCAGGGGATTTAGTTAAAAATTTTGCTGAGAAACTTTCTATTGTTTTAAAAATTCCGATTTCGCATAAATTGAAAAAGATTTCGGTTACAAAATCTCAAAAAGTTTTTCAAAATAGTTTTTTGAAGAAGGACAACGTAAAAGATGCATTTAGATATGAAAATCCATCAGAAATGAGAAATAAGTCTGTTTTAATATTTGATGATATTTTTGATAGCGGTGCTACCATTAAAGAAATTGGAAATTTATTAACAAGTTATGGGGCAAATACAATAGCACCAATAGTAATTGCAAGAACTGTTGGCGGAGATATTTAGGAATTAATTATGAAACAAGAATATGCATATTGGATGGCTTTAGCGCATCTACCAAAATTGAGCAACAAAATAAAAAATGAATTAATAGTAAAAACATTCCAAGAAGGTCTTTCTATTATAGATATATTTCAGTTGGATAAAATTACTCTAAAAACTAATTATCTTCTAAATGATAATGAGGTAACCTTATTAGAAGAATCTAAAAACGATTTGGCCAATTATGCTTTCATTGTTGAAGATTTACTTGAGCAAGGATATGAAATTACCCCAATTACATCAGAAATATATTCATCTATACTTAAAAATAATTTAAAGCGTGCTTACTCGCCCCTCGTCATATATACAAAAGGTAATAAACAAATCTTAAAAGAAAAATCAATAGCTATTGTTGGTTCAAGGGATGCTTCTGAAATAGCCTTAAAGTTTACAGACAACATTGCTCTAGATGCAAGCAAAAATTTTAAAGTTGTTGTAAGTGGTTTCGCAAAAGGTATTGACAAGCAAGCTTTAGACTCTGCAATCAAATATAATGGTCAAAGCATAATAGTTTTACCTCAAGGAATTATGACTTTCGATTCGGGTTTTAAAAAATATTACAAACAAATTATTGATGGGAATGTTTTAGTGCTTAGTACTTTTTTCCCGAAAGCTCCCTGGAATGTTAAATTAGCAATGGCTAGAAATCCAATAATATATGGTCTAGCTGAGGAAATATATGTCGCGGAATCAAGCGAACAAGGAGGAACTTGGTCTGGTGTAATGGATGGATTGCGTAAAGGAAGAAAGATATATGTACGAAAACCAGAAATTGATGAGAAGAATGCAAATAATCTACTTATTGAAAAAGGAGCATTGTCCGTTGATTTGCTTGGTAATATTGTTGAACAAACAAAGTACGAGCAATTTGAAACAACAATTCAAGTTATATCAGAACCAAAGATCGAGTCCTTTGAAACGATAATTTCTGAATTACTCAATAAAGGAGCGTATACTTCAAAAGAGATTATAAAAATATTAAATCTTGATTGGGACTCTAGAAAATTAACCTCATTTCTAAAATCTCATACGAAGGTTCAGACTATAAACAAAAAACCGTTAAAGTTTACTATGAAACAATCTGAAGAATTATCTTTATTTAACTAAAAGGTGGCTAACCAGTTATTCCGATCGAAGTCAATGAATGAGAGAAGAAATAAGAAATAAAAAATGATAAGGTTGAGATAGGGTTATCCCAACAAGAACAAAAATGTTCTTTGCCATAATGATAATATTTTATCACTTGCCTACTTAAAGAGAGGACAAATGAAAGATCCCGGAAATAACGGAGTTATCCGTTGTGGGACTTCGTTTGTTCCTCTCCCGCCAAGGCGGACAGGCGCTTTTTGTTTTGCTTACGAGATACAGGAGCAAAAGGATCGAATAATTGATATCTCTTGTGTTTAAAATCTAGGGATTTAATATAAATGTGTTAAAAATTATTGGCATTTATTTTCAAGGCTACATTGTTGTTATTGATGGCGGCTTAAAATATCGTCGTTATAAATTAATTAGAGGATAAAATGAAAATATATTTATTCTTTTTTGTAATAGTTTTCCTGAATATTAATATTCATGCGCAATGGGTACAAAAAAATAGTATAACCCAAGAAGTTATTACTACTTTAATAACAAATGGGAATTATATTTTTGCAGGTACTAATGGGAATGGAGTTTTTCGTTCATCTGATATGGGTGAAAACTGGACACAAATAAATATCGGATTAACAGGAAGTAAGATTAGAGCATTTGCAATTATTGGTGATAATATCTTTGTAGCTTCCGAAGGTAGTGGAATCTTTATTTCATCTAATAATGGTTCCAATTGGAATTCATTAAATAATGGATTAGAAGAAACCTATTTCCGCTCTTTACATGTAGATGGAAATAATTTATATGCAGTTGGGACTGGTGGCGCCATTTTTCTTTCAACTAATAACGGCACAAATTGGGAGAATATTACTACTCCAGGTCAACAAAATTATTCAATATTATTTAAAGGAACTAAAAGATTTGTATCTGATATTTACGATGGGATTTTTGTAACAACTGATAATGGCTTGAATTGGAAACAAATAATAAATGGCTTGAATTCCTATTACATTTATCCTCCTTTTATTTGGAAGGTCGGTTCAATGTCACTTTGTGGAAATAGCATATTTATTTCACAGGAGTGGGATATTGATAAAGGATTGTTTCGTTCTATAAATGATGGAGAACAATGGGTGCAGGTAAGTGAAGGAATCAAATCTGTTGAGTTTGCCTCACCAATATTTGAAATGTTTGGTAATAATATATTTCTGGCGAATCATAAGGAGATATATCTATCGACTGATAATGGTGATAACTGGTTTTTAGTAAATTATGGCCTTCCCGATGAATACATAAATACATTAGTTATTGTTGATACAGTTATATTTGTTGGAACAGGTGGAAATGGAGTTTGGTGCCGGTCTTTAACCGAAATTATTACTGCAATCGGGAATGAAAAAAATAATTTACCTTCCAACTATACACTTGAACAAAATTATCCAAATCCATTTAATCCAACTACGACTATTCAATTTCAGGTTCCAAAATTTTTATTCGTAAACATAAAAGTTTATGATGTTCTTGGAAGAGAGGTTGCTAATTTAGTTAATGAAGAAAAGCCTGCCGGGACTTATCAAGTTTCATTTGATGCTGCTATTCTCTCAAGTGGCGTCTATTTATATAAACTTAATGCAGGAAGTTTTATTGAAACAAAGAAGATGATTTTGCTTAGATGAAAGGAGACAATATGAAAAACTTTACCCCCTCTCATTATTTTGCTATGGTTTTGTTAACACAGGAAAAACTTTTATACGATAATTTTTATTTAATATTTTTTCCAAACAAATATAATATAGTTGCTAATATAGTTATTCCTGTCAAGGTGTGGGAGCCTGTCCGAGAACTAGTATTGCAAGAATAAAAATCCAATAAGAGGGGGTTATAAATTATTTAAATGCAATATTGTGAAAATTAATTTAACAAATCTAAGTTCTCGGACAGACTCGTGGACCTTGACAGCCGAGAAAAAAAATAAAAAAAAGATAAAGTTGCTCTTTAAATGTAGTTAAGTAAACGAAGTAATTAATAAATTATTGGCATTGGTTTTAAAACTGCATTGCTGTGTTGGATGGCGGCTTAGTTGCCTCGCCGTTGGGTACTTAAATCGTTTTTCATAAAAGTATTGTTCTCTTATTATTTTGTTTATTGTAAAGATTGTTTGACTTATGTATCTTTCTTGTAGAAACAAAGGAAAGGTTAAAATATGCGTATCAAAATTCAAAAATGGGGCAATAGTTTAGCTCTAAGAATTCCGAAGGCTTTTGCTTTCCAATCAAGAATTCGACAAGATGAATATGTAAATTTAACACTGGACAATGATAAAATTATTGTTGAGCCAATAGAAGAAAAAAAATATAGCTTGGAAGAATTAGTTTCTGGAATTAAAAAATCGAATCTTCATAGAGAAATTGACTTTGGGAAAAAAGTTGGAGCAGAACATTGGTAAAAGCAAAAAAGTATGTTCCTGAATGTGGAGATATTGTTTGGTTAACATTTAGTCCACAATCTGGCCACGAACAATCAGGAAGAAGACCAGCTTTGGTAATTTCTCCATTGGTATACAATAGTAAAACCGAGCTTGCACTATTTTGTCCAATAACAAGTCAAGTAAAAGGATATCCCTTTGAAGTAAAGCTTCCAGATGATTTAGAAATTGCTGGTGTAATATTATCTGATCAGATCAAAAACCTTGATTGGAAAACCAGAGAAGCTGAATACATCTGCAAATTGCCAAAATCGCTATTAACAGAAACATTAAATAAAATAAATGCTTTGTTAACCAAATAATGCCATAGCTAACCAGTTATTCCGATTAAAGTAAATGATTGCTTTGGTTGTAAAGGACCTTTCCTTTACAGAATTGTTATTTTGCTATGGTTTTGTTAGCACAGAAAAACCTTTTCTGTAATAATTTTTACTTAATGTTATTTTCTGAACCGATGTAGTATGGCTGATAATATAGTTATTCCTGTCAAGGTGTGGGAGTCTGTCCGAGAACTTAGATTTGTTAAATTAATTTTCACAATATTGCATTTAAATAATTTATAACCCCCTCTTATTGGATTTTTATTCTTGCAATACTAGTTCTCGGACAGGCTCGTGGTCCTTGACAGCCGAGAAAGATACCCTATTACTTTTTACTTAACTATTTTCTTGCTAGCTATAGTTGTGATATTTAATTTAGAATCCAGGATTATCAATTCCAACAGAGATAAGACAATGTTGATAATATACTAAAACATTTTAGTCTACGGTCGAAAACGGGAGAAAAAATGAAATTCATTAGTTTAGTTTTATTAATCATTTCAAGTCCAATACTTATTCAAAACTCTAACGCTCAATGGATTCAACCAAGTGGACTAATAGGATCGGTCTGTTCTTTTATCATTATAGATGATACTTATTTTTTATCTGGTACCGATAAAGGAAATATTTACATCTCTTCCAATTATGGTATTGATTGGAAAAAAGTTAATGAGGGAATGCCTACTACAAATATCTTTTCATTTCTTGTCTACGGCAATACTGTCCTTGCTGGAACAGATAAGGGATGCTTTATTTCGATTAACAAAGGTGCAAGCTGGAATCCAGAATGTTTCTCCTTAAACAATAAAGCTGTAAGTAGCTTGATTCTTAATGGTTTAAATATCTATGCAGGAACGAAGGGAGAAGGATTCTTTTTATCAGTTGACTATGGTAAGAGTTGGAAAAAAGTAAAATCGGAATTAACTGATTCAGCCTATATTATGACACTTACTAAGAGTGATTCAAATATTTTTGCTGGAACAAGAGGAGAAGGAGTATTGGTTTCTACAGATAATGGAATAAAATGGAATTTTTTCAACTCTGGATTGAAAAATAAAAATGTTAATTCCTTAGTTGTGAACAACAGATGCATATTTGCTGGAACTAATGATGGGATATATAAATATTCAAACAATGGAAATATATGGGCTCCAATTGGTTTAGAACACTTAAAAATTAATAGTTTATGTGTTTTCGGGAATATAATTTATGCGTGTACATATACGTTTGGCCTTTATCGTTCCACCGATAACGGATTCAGTTGGAAAGAAATTAACATTTTATATAAAGGAGGGTGTGTTCATCATATGTCTTCTGCATATTCATTTGCTAAAATGGATTCAACTATGCTTTGTGGTTTAGATAGCGGACTTTATAGCTCACCTGATGATGGCAAAAGTTGGTCATCTGTTGGATTTACGGATTCATACGGTAGTGGATTTGCTTTAGTTGATACAAAAATAATTGTTGGAACATGGGATGAAGGAATACTTATTTCAAATAATAATGGATTTACTTGGACACAATCAAATGAAGGATTAAAACGATTATATATTTTATGTCTAACTGTAAAGGATACAGTCATTTTCGCAGGTACATATCTTGGAGGGGTATTTCGTTCTAAAAATAAAGGTGCAAGTTGGCAGGAAGCTAACAAAGGATTGAACGGTGTTCATATTGAATCGTTAGCTCTAAAAGATGAATGTGTTTTTGCAGGTACTAACGATTCTGGTGTCTACTATTCAACAAATAATGGAGAAAGTTGGATAGAATTAAATAATGGATTAGAAGGAAGTGCAATACATATAAAGGCATTATTAGTAAGTGGTTCTAACCTTATTGCTGGAACTTCAGATGGTATTTATATAATGGAAAGAAATAAAAGTTGGAGAAAAGTTAATGTACTAACGAAAAAAACTATTTATGGTTTTGCAGTGATTGAAAAAAAGATATTTGCAGGAATACCTGGTGAGGGTGTTTATCTTTCAACAAATAATGGTGAAGACTGGAACGCTGTTAATAACGGTTTAACAAATAAAGGAGTATGGTGTATATATGCAAAAGGTACGAGTTTGTTTGTGGGAACTGCCGGAGGAATATTTGTTACAAGTGATTATGGAACAAACTGGAATGATGTTAATAATGGATTACCATCTGTATTCGTGTATGCACTAGGTTCTGATAATAAATATTTATATGCTGGGACTTTCCGTATGGGAATCTGGCGAAGACCGCTATCAGAAATTGTAACGCCACATCAGTAAAAAATGTTTTCAGTGTTACCGAATCTTCTGTTCTTGACTGATTAATTAACATTCAGTCTGAGTTATTTCCTCAAACTTCTTGCAACACTTAAATGCTATCTTTATTTTTATATCCGTAATTTAACTTATAAAGGAATGTAAATGTCTCCTAACCAAAACGAAATAATGGATATCTTCCTTAAAACCGAAGCATTACTAAACGGACACTTCCTTTTAACTTCTGGAAGACACAGCAATCAATATTTCCAATGTGCAAAGGTTTTACAGTATCCAGATTATACAGAGCAAGTTTGCAAAAAAATAGCAGATTACTTTAAAACATTTGATATTGAAACAGTAATATCACCTGCAATGGGTGGGATAATTGTTGGACAGGAAGTAGCTCGTCAATTAGGTAAGCGATCAATTTTTGCAGAGAGGGAAGAGAAGAAATTATCGTTAAGAAGAGGATTTGAAATTAAACCTGGCGAAAAAATATTAGTGTGCGAAGATGTAGTAACTACAGGCGGTTCCGTTTTTGAAACAATAGAAATTGTAAAAAAAGCTGGTGGTCAGGTAGTTGGAGTTGGATTTATTGTTGATCGCAGTAACGGAAAAGTCCAGTTTGGATTTCCGCAAGTAAGTGCACTTAAGCTGGATGTAGTTTCTTATTCTGCGGAAGAATGCCCACTATGTAAAGAAGGAATACCTGTTGTAAAACCTGGTTCCAGAAAAATAAAATAAATTGTTAAATTGATGCATTGTTAAATTGCTAAAAACAATTTAACAATAAAGCAATTCAACCTAAGGGAAGGTAAAAATGAAAGTGATATGTTTGATTATAACAATTTCTACTTCGTTATTCGCTCAGGTAAATTTTGAAAAGTATTTTGAATCCAAAACGCTCCGAATTGATTATTACCATACCGGAACTAAAGATTCAGAACTTTATTCAATTGATGAATTACGAGGTGAACAATTCTGGGGTGGCTCCAAAGTAAATTTGATTGACAAATTTGAATTTGGAAAGTATAAAGTAATGGTACTTGATTCTACATCAAATGATCTAATCTACTCTCATTGCTATTCCACTTTATTCAGCGAATGGCAGACTACAGAAGAAGCAAAACATACAACAAAATCTTTTAGTGAAACTGTGGTAATACCATATCCAAAATCAAATGTTAAAGTTGAGTTTTATTCACGCGAGGGAAAAAACATTTTCCAGAAAAAATTTGAATATTTTATAAATCCCAAAAATTATTTTATAAATCCTGAAAGTAGAATGAAGTTTGATAAATTTGAAATTGTGCATTCAGGCGATCCGGATAAGAAAGTTGATATTGTTATTATTCCAGATGGATATACAAAAGAACAATTGCCAAAGTTTAAAGCTGATTGTACAAGGTTTGCCATTTATTTATTTAATGCTTCTCCTTATAAGGAAAACAAGGATAAATTTAATCTTTGGGGAATTGAAGCAGCTTCTGAGGATTCCGGAACTGACATTCCCAAAAATAATATTTGGAAGAGAACAATTCTTAATACAACTTTTTACTCGTTTGATTTAGATAGATATTGTATGACTTCAGATAATAAAAGTGTAAGAGATGTTGCAGCTAATGCACCGTATGATCAAATTTATATTTTAGTTAATACAAACAAATATGGTGGAGGATCTATCTATAATCATTATTCAGTTTGCGTTAGCGATAGCAAATACAGCGAATATATCTTTACTCACGAATTTGGACATGGATTTGTTGGGCTTGCCGATGAATATTATACATCAGATGTAGCATATGAAAACTTTTATCCGCTTGATATAGAACCCTGGGAAGCTAATATTACTACTCGTGTCAATTTTAAATTGAAGTGGGCAAATATGATAGAAACGGATACTCCAATACCAACTCCAAATGAAGAAAAGTACAAGGATGTTGTTGGATTATTTGAAGGTGGAGGTTATGTTGCCAAAGGTGTTTTCAGACCAAAGTTCGATTGCACAATGAAATCAATTTCAATAAATAATTTTTGCCCTGTTTGCAAAAAAGCAATTCTTGAAATGATAGACTTTTATTCTGAGTAGTATTTTTTAACACCGTAACGTGTAATGTTTGCTATTTAACGGAAGACGAAAAAATATTTGGACAAATTAAACAAAGATAAATTGATTAATAATAAATGAAGCACAAACGACTTTACAGAACTATTGAAGCAGTTGCATCAAATAAATATGCTTCTGAAGAGGAAATGCTAATTTCCATCTTAAACTTGATTTTACATACCGATGAAGTTGGAATTACTGGTGGAAGAATATGGCAGCTTGATATTACTAACCAATCTTACAAGTTAATTTATCAAACAGGATCAGTTGAAAAGATAAAAACAGATTTTGTAATCTACATTAAAGATTATCCTCTTTTTGATTTAATTGCAAATGAAAGAACCATTTTAGCCGATGAAACCAGCGCAATATTACGGCAGAAGGGAATATTTAAATATTCTGCATCCGGTGTTGGCTCAAAGCGTAAGTTAAATGGTAAAGCTTATTACGAATATCTTTTTGCTTTGAATAGTGATAACATAGATGACGAATTACGTTATACGCTAAATATTGTGGCAACAGTTTTAACTTCACAATTGAAACAAAAAAGAATTACAGAAAGTGAACAGCATTTAAAAGCTGATATCGACAAGGCAAAGCAATTGCAGAAAAGTATTTTACCTGAACATGAATACAAATTTAATAATTATGAAATGTTTGGGTTAACGATTCCCGCAGAAATAGTCGGCGGAGATTTTTTTGATTACATCAAAATAGGAGATGATGAAGAACGCCTTGGGATTGTTGTTGGTGATGCAGCAAGTAAAGGACTTAGTGCCGCAGCGGAAGCAATGTACATTTCGGGTGCTATCAGAATGGCTTGTACGTTTCAAATAAAAATATCTTTATTAATGAAACGAATGAACGAGCTTGTCCATAAAATATTCAGCGAAGAAAAATTTGCATCATTGTTTTACGGAGAAATTTCAACAGATAAAAATAGTTTATTCCTTTACTCGAGTGCAGGACATAATCCACCGATATTTGTACGGGCTAAAACAGGAGAAGTGACTTACTTAATGTCTACCGGTCCATTGCTTGGTCCTTCACCAAAAGCTAAATATGACACAGACAGTTTAAATTTTCAGGTTAATGATTTGTTAGTAATTTATACTGATGGAATTACAGAAGCATCAAATGGTGCGGAAGATTATTATGAAGAACATCGGCTTGAGAAAATAGTTAAGGAGGTTAGACAGCTAAATCCAAAAGAAATAGCTTATAAAATTCTTGATGATGTTATTCACTTTTCAAAGGATGGGATTTATTCGGATGATAGAACTTTAGTGATTGTAAAAAGAACTTCATAATTAAAAAAATAATTTCAATGAAGAATCTCCGGGAAAAATATGGAAAGTGGGCTGTAATTACCGGTGCTTCTTCCGGAATTGGTGAAGAGTTTGCAAAGTATCTTGCTAAAGAAAAAATTAATTTATTTATTATTGCCCGTCGTATAGATAAACTAAATAAGATTGCTGAAAAATTATCTTCTGAAAATGAAATTGAAGTAATTCCAATAAAAGCTGACTTAACAAAGGAAGAATCATTCCCAGCTATAATGGAAGAAATCGGGGATAGGGAAGTTGGTCTTTTAATTAATAATGCTGGTGTTGGTTCTATCGGTCAATTCCAAAATATAGATTGCAAAAAAGAAATTGATTTGATAAAATTAAATTGTATTGCTCCAGTATTGCTTACTCATCTTTTAGTTGAGAAAATGATTTTGCAAAAGAAAGGTGCACTAATATTTTTAGGTTCACTTGTTGGTATGGTACCAACACCATATTTAACAACATATTCTGCAACCAAAACATTCAATATTTTTGTTGCAAACGCGC
The DNA here is from genome assembly GCA_026390815.1 of Ignavibacteriales bacterium. NCBI lineage: Bacteria > Pseudomonadati > Ignavibacteriota > Ignavibacteria > Ignavibacteriales > Ignavibacteriales bacterium. Next base: position 15,623 of record JAPLFH010000015.1, read on the forward strand.
TTTGGTATGAATTAAAAAAATATAATATTGATGTTTTAGCTTTATCGCCAGGAAGTACAAATACAGAGTTTGAAAGGATGACAAAAGGTACAGGAAATATTTTTATTGCTGAACCTTCAGATGTTGTTAAGACAGCAATGAAAGCACTTGGGAAAAAATCGTCTGTTGTAAATGGAAAAAGGAATAAAGTATTGGCTGGGATCGTGAAGATTCTGCCAATAAAAACTGCAGTAAGTTTGGCTGGGGCAATTGCAAAAAGAAGAAATTCTATTAATTGAAAAATAGATTCTTCTCTGTTTATTGTAATATAAAATTATAGGAAAGTGAAAGATGAGAAAATCCATAATAATTATTTTCATTTTGTTTATCGGTTTTACCGGATGCATTCGTCATTCCGATCAAGGACTAAACAAAAGGATAAAGAATAAGAGTACATTAGAAAAAATTAATTTGAAAAAGCTTACTCCCAATTTGATGGTTAACAATATCGATTCCTCCGTCCAATTTTACAAAAATATAATTGGTTTAGAACCCGTTCTTTATTACCCTGATTCACTAAATATTCAATTTGTTATTCTGGCAAAAGGAAATATTGAGCTGATGCTTCAGAAAAAGGAGAGCTTTGTTGATGAGTTAAATGAATTTGGAGATAAGCAAGCAGGCGGTACATTTAATTTATATTTTGAGGTAAATGAAATATTGATGGTGTATGAAAAAGCAATTTCTAAATCAATTATTATAAAAGAACTGCACCAAACTTTATACGGTACAAAAGAATTTACTATCAAAGACAACAATGGATATATTTTAACTTTTTCGGAACCATTAAAAAAATGATTTAATATAATCACTTTATTCAAACTTAGTAATCTTTTCAACATCTTCCAGAAGGATGGTTGTTAAGTCTTCATCACTACAATCATAGATTTGTGAAATTCTTTCCTCCTGGTTGCTGATAGCTTCGTAAAGAATATTTCTTGCCGTGCGTGCATTTCCAAAAGTTTTGTTTCGTTTTAAGTAGAGATTGGAGAAAATTTCTAATAGAAATTGTAAAGCTCCTTCATCAAGACGGTAACCATTGTTCAAAGCGATGGCTGCGGCTATTTCCAAAAGCTGCCTCGAAGTGTAATCCTCAAATTTAAAATAATTAGAAAAACGGGATTGCAAACCGGGGTTAGAATTTAGAAATATATTCATCTCGTCAGGATATCCAGCAACGATAACTAAAAACTTATCGCGGTTATCTTCCATCTCTTTTATCAATGTATCGATAGCTTCCTGACCGAAATCGGATGATCCACGCGAAAGAGTATATGCTTCATCAATAAACAGAGTGCCACCAAGAGCTTGCTTAATAATTTTTTCAGTTTTTATTGCAGTCTGCCCCTGGTAACCAGCAACAAGATCAGATCGTTTTACTTCAACTAAATGACCTTTTTCCAGCAAGCCCATCTCTTTATAAATTTTGCTAAGAAGTCTGGCAACTGTTGTTTTACCCGTCCCGGGATTTCCTGTAAAAACTGAATGAAGATTTTTTTCAATGATCGACAATCCGCGTTGCTGCCTAAGCTGAGTTACCTTTAAGCTATTAATTAATTTCTCAACAGATTTCTTTACCGTTTCAAGTCCAGTAAGTTCCTGAAGTTCAATTAAGTGCAAGTCGAGCAATTTCGAATCACCTTCAACTTTAACAAATTTCTTTTCTTTTTTAAATGAAATAATATCTTCAATATCTTTAATAATAATTTCCGTCGATTCCGCAGTTTGATTTTCTGTACCGGCTTCTGCAACAATTCGTAAAAGTTGATTTCTAATTACAGTTTCTGTCATGTTTCTAACAAGTCGAGCATTGCCAAAAGTTTTGTCGCGATTACGATATAGCTCGTTATAATATTTTTTAAGTGGTTCAAAACATTCTTCATTCAGTTTTAACCCCTTTGCTGCTAATTCATTTTCTGTAATCTTCAACAATTCATCCGGGGAATAATCTTCGAAGAAAAAAGTTTTATTAAACCTTGATTGCAAGCCTGGATTACTTTCTAAAAATGATTTCATTTCATCAGTATAGCCAGCAGCGATAACAAGAAATTTTCCTCTGTCATCCTCCATTCGCTTAAGAAGCGTATCGATAGCTTCCTGTCCAAAATCACCTTTTCCCTCATCTTTTTTTGCCAGAGAATAAGTTTCATCTATAAATAGTGTTCCACCAATTGCTTTATTGATCAATTCAGTTGTTTGTTTTGCAGTTTGACCAACATAACTTGCAACCAATCCCTGTCGGTCTGCTTCCACTAAATGACCTTTAGAAAGAATTCCAATTGCAGAATATATTTCGCTAAAGATACGTGCTACAGTAGTTTTACCTGTTCCTGGATTGCCAAGAAAAACGATGTGAGAAGAAAATTTATTTCGAAGATCTTCTCCTTGCTGAGAATAATACTTTGCAATCTTTACTAACTCATCAATTTCCTTTTTGATATTTTCCATTCCAACCATTGCATTTAATTTTTGCAAGGCTTTGGAAAGATTTTCTTCATCAATTGGAGGAGCAAAATCTTTTTTGTCTTCGGACAAAATTGCTGCTTCAATATCTTCAAAAAGTATTGTTGTTAGATTTTCTTTTGTTCTTTTATCCGGATGCGTGTTTAAAAATCGTTTGCTAAGATGCATTTTCGCTTTATCAAACATCATTTTTGCAATGCGTGCATTACTAAATGTTTTATCTTTCCGCCGGTAGAGTTTTGTAAATTCCTTTTTAACAAGATCAGAAGCCAATTCATCAATTTTATAATCTTCTTTTTTAATAACGAGTTTGAAAATTTCCAGCAGTTCATCAGGATTATAATCATCAAAAGTAAAAATATGATTGAAGCGTGATTTTAATCCAGGTGTTGATTCGAGAAATGTTGTCATTTCATCCGGATAACCGGCTACAATTACAGCAAACTCATTACCTTTATCTTCCATTCTTTTTAACAGAGTTTCAATTGCTTCTTGTCCAAAATCCTGCGCACCTGATTTTTTTGAAAGCGTATAAGCTTCATCAATAAACAATACTCCACCAATCGATTCATCAATTACTTTGTTTGTTTTGATAGCAGTTTCGCCGATATACTGACCAACAAGACCGCTCCGATCAACTTCTATAACATGACCTTTTTCTAAAAGACCCATCGCCTTTAAAATTCTGCCAAGCATTCGTGCAATAGTTGTTTTTCCAGTTCCAGGATTACCCTGAAATACGCAATGGAATGATTGTCCGGATTCAGATCGTAAACCGGATTTTTTCCTTTCTTTTAAAAATTCAAGGTAACTGATAAAGTTTTTTACTGTTTGCTTAACATTATCTAAACCAACAAAGCTATTTAAATTGATAAGTAATGCTTGTAATGTTTCATCCACTGGTTGCTGAAAAGATTCTGTTTTTGTTTCTTCAATTTGATGAATGATTGTATTGTTAGATTTTTCTTCTTGTATTAATATATTCTCAGCTTCAGTTGTATAAATAATTTCAGAATCACCAACCAGGAAATATTTTTCCAGTACTTTTTCGTTATCGATATATAATTCTAATTTACCCTGACCTCTTTTCCAAAAGCCCGGAAAATCTGTTCCCCAGCTTTGTGTAGCAGTTACCAACTGCCAGTTCTTATCAATTCTTAAATTAAAATTATTTTTACCTACCTCTTTATTATTTAAGAACCACACAATACCTGGCGAAACATTTTGGTCCTTCTTTTTAAAAAACGGATTTTTAAAAATTATTTCTGCAGCAACAAAGGAAGTTTTCTTTTCATCAAATTGAATTAAATACTTTCGGTTAGTTTCATCAATCTCCGGCAAGCTAAATACTTTTGTATCCGTAAAAAATGCAAAGCTATTCGGAATGCTTACAAAATCAATTCTCTTTTCTATATTAATAATTTTTTCAGAAATAGATTCTTCCTGGGTCTCCTTCAATTCAAGCTTTACTAATGAATTATATATATTTTCGAATTTATTATTTCCACTAAACATCTCCTTAAGTCCATTAGCTTTTTCTAATGCAGGGCGGTATTGATACATCAAAAACATTGCTTCTAGTTCAAGCAGCAAAGCTTTTTTGTGTTCTTTTTTTTGTTTTGGATTATCCAGAATTTTTCGCGTAGCTAACAAAGTAAACCAAAATTCTTTTTGTTTTAGTGCTTCTTCAGCTTCATCCAGCAGATTTACTGGCTTATTGGATTTGCCATTTACTAGATCTTTATCAAAACCACCGGCAATCTTATACCACTTCTTAAGATTATTTAAATTTGCATTTTTTTCTGGATCTGCAGAAATAGCTTTATCAATTTCTTCGAGTGCTTCAAAAAATCTTCCGAGTCCAGCAAGACTTCTTGCTTTATTTAAATAAGTCCAGGTTATTAATGATTGTTCTTGTTCAAGTGCAGAATTCAGATCAGAAAGTGCGCCTTCAAAAATGCTCATTCGGCTTAAGAAAAAACCGCGGTATAGGCGAGGTTGAATAGCATTACCGCTTTGTTCAACAGCAAGATTCGCTAATTCAAGAGCTTTTACGGGATCACCATTTTCTAATAAAGACCAGGCGAGACATAATGCCGCGTTATAATCATCCGGTTTTGCGTCGTAAACTTTTTGAGAGGCTATTAATGCCAGTCTAAATCTTCCATGCCAAAGATGTTCAAAAGCTTCTGCCAATAATGATGTGATTTCTTCCGGACTCAATATAAACCCAAGTTTTATTTATTATCGAAAAGAATTTTATTTCCTTAATATATTTTTTGAAATAAGTATCAGGAAATAAAGCACTTTCTAAAAATAAATTATTTTGGCTTATGTAAAAAGATATTTCTAATATATTATTTGGATCTGTCCTATTAATTAAAATAGCGGGCTGTGTAATTGGAGAAATTCTTCTATTAAATAGAAAAATCCAAGTTAATGTTTTTAACTACTTTTAAGAGAAGATTTGCAAAGATGAACTTTTATCGTAATAAAGTCGTCTAATTTTTCAAAGATTGGTTTATTAGGAGTTATTATGAAAATTTTGAAAGCAATATTTGGAATTACTACATTACTTTACTTTGTAGGATGCAATGGAATTGGTGTGCATGGAAGTGGTATAATAAAAGATGAATACAGAGATGTGGAATCGTTTGATGGGATAGAAGTAAGCGGTTTTTATGATATTCATATTCAATGCGGTGAAAAACCAGGTCTTAAAATTATTGGTGATGATAACATTCTTCCTCTTATCAAAACAAATATTGAAAATGGAACATTACACATCTGGAATAAAAAAAATATTTCGCCAAGAAAAAAAATTAGGTTTGAAATTACTACTGATAATATCTCTTCATTAAATAGTTCCGGTGCTAATAGAATAATAGTTCAAAATATTAATAATGATGAACTGGAAGTTGAAGTAAGCGGTGCCGGTACAACTAAATTGGAAGGTAAAACTGAGTATTTAAATATTAATCTTTCCGGAGCTGCCAATATTAAAGCCGATAAATTGAAAGCAAAAAAAGTTACCGTTGAAATTAGCGGAGCATCCAGTGCTGATGTATATGCTTCTGAAGAATTACGTGCTGAAATTTCCGGGGTCGGTAATATTAATTATTATGGTAATCCACAAGATGTTAAAAAAAGTATTTCCGGGCTGGGTTCTATAAATCAAAAGTAATAACTAAAAATTCTTATTCATAAGTCCAATCTGAAAAGCCTATATACTCAAATTGGCATTCCCACGAACCTGCCAGCGGTAAGCGGGGGTGGGAATCTTTTCAAAATTCTAGGTTCTTTAGATTTCCGCTTGCCTGCTGCAAGCAGGTTTTCACCGGAATAAACTTTATAGATCAGACTCATTCAATTAATTTGATTTTATTAGTCGTTTTGCTTTTCTAATGAGTTTCCATTCTAATTATTAATTATTTTTGTGAAATAAATTTACGATTTTGCTTGAACTGTATATCAATTTAGATTTAGATTGCCATAGAAGTTTTAATTCATTTTAATGGAGAAAGTATGGAAATTAAAAATCCAATTATTGGGATTTTAATGGGGAGCGATTCAGACCTGCCAGTAATGAAAGAAGCATCTGAAATTTGCAAACAGTTTGAAATTCCATATGAAGTGAAAATTATTTCTGCCCACAGAACACCGAACCTCTTAGCAGAATATGCTACATCAGCCAAAGAAAGAGGAATTAAAGTGATAATTGCCGGCGCAGGCGGTGCTGCACATTTACCTGGTGTTGTAGCAGCTTTTACAACTTTACCTATCATTGGTGTACCAATTCAAAGTAAATCATTAAATGGTATAGATTCTTTGCTATCAATTGTTCAAATGCCAACAGGTGTTCCTGTTGCTACAGTTGCAATTGGTGGAGGAAAAAATGCAGGTATACTTGCAGCCCAAATTATTGCAATAGGTGATAACGCACTTTCTGAAAAGTTGAATGATTATAAAAAGAAATTAGCGGAGGATTCGAAAGCAAAGAATAAGAGTCTGGAGAATCTTTAATCCGTCTCCACATTCGTTTAGACGGAAGAGAATGCGGGGTATAACCTTTATCCCGAAGACAAGGTTCTCTTACACATATTGTGGAAGAGGATTTAGGTTCATACCATTAATTTCTTACCGGAGGTTATCCTGCATTAAATGGGTCAGGGATTACAAAACAGGAAAGTTATTACAAGAATGAAAAATATTTCAAAAATCACTTGACAATGTGATTTTTTTTTTACGATATTTGTGTCGGGTTTTAGATTTATTCATTTAAACTTTATCTCATATCAATTAGTCAGTTATTTTTTAATATAGATTTTTAGTATTTGTAAGAATTTATTTTCAATTAAAAGAGGGGATCTTTATGACTGACAATTATTACTTGATAGTTAACTGTAATGAAAGTAAAGTTAACTTAAAAACCACCTGATCTTCCGATGGGGGAAAATCCAGTGAAAAAAAAGAACATATAATTTACTCTTAGGTAAACTATACCCGTTTTGCTGAAATTGATTTTAGCAGAGAGGGAATTAGTATTTGCTTTAAAGGGATAAATATTTTCTATTATGAAAAGAAGATTGACAATGCAAGAAATAATATTAACAGAAGAGAAAAAGAGATTTACATAAAAGAAAATGAAATTTACACTGAAGAAAAATCGAATGACAGTATGGAAAAATTGAATTACAGCGACGAAAACCCGAGTTACGATGTAGAATTTGGCGGTTGCATTTGCCGAATTGACAATTACATAAACGAAAAATAGAGTTACACTGATGAAAAGAGCAGTTACATTGACGAAAAGCACATTTACATTGAAGGAAAACGTAATTACATCAACGAAAAATGGAGTTACAAAGCAGAAAATGCGAAAACAGAAGAAAAAACAAACCCTACCTGTTTCCTCCCCCCTGCCTACTGCAGGCAGGTTTAATTAAAGGGGAGGATAAGGAGGGGTTCGATAAAATATAATGACAACAATGCTAATTTTTAGTAGATACATATGACTAGACACTACAACAAAAGCACAGAAAAAGAAAAGAGAAGGAGTTTAAGAAATAACTCAACGTATGGAGAAAAATTATTGTGGGTGTACATCCGTAAAAGACAAGTATGTGACGAAAGGTTTTTGCGTGAGTATAGCGTAGATAAATATGTGATTGATTTTTATTGTCCTGATTTACACCTTGCAATAGAAATTGACGGACCGACTCATTTTGAAAATAATGAAGCAATTGAGTATGACAGAAGAAGACAAAGTTATTTGGAAAATTATAACATTAAATTCCTAAGATATACGGATGATGAAGTAAAAGGAAATTTAGATAAGGTATTAAAGAAAATAGAAGAAGAAGTAATAAAAAGACAAAAAGAAAAACAAAAAAATAAATGAACCCCACCTGTCTCCTCCCCCTTGCCTACTGCAGGCAGGTTTGACTAAAGGGGAGGAAAGGAAGGAGGGGTTTAATAAACAATATAAATAATCACAAGAGAGAGGTTACTATGAACAGGCGACAATTAAACAAAAAGCGGATGTACTTTGCTGTTAACGGTACTTTAAAAGATAATTCTGTTATTGTTGATGCAAAGGTGAAATTAAAGGAATATCATCAAAAGCTGCAGAGTAAATTAACAGAGCTTGATAAAGCAGAGGTAATAATAAATAAGGCTGCTGCAGGCGTAACTAAAACTAAGAATGATCTTAAGCTTGAGCTTATAAAAACATTCCTGCCGTTAAAAGCAGTATTAAATTCCTATGGAACGGAAAAGAAAAGGAACGATATACTTGCATTAGTAAAGATATCTGAATCGGATCTAAAAAAAATGAATGATACACAATTAACTGGCAGGATAAGTTCTGTGCTTGTGGCTGCTAAAGAAGTATTAACGGAACTTGCGGATTATGAAATTGACGCGGATGTAATAACCGGAATACAGTCTGCATCCGATTTATTTAGCGGTGCAATTGATAAAATGGGTGGAGGAGAGTCGCAGGAATCCAGCGCAAGAGATGAGGTTGATAAATTATTTGATGAGATAGATGAAATATTAAATGAGCACCTTGATAGCTTTGTTGAAATGCTAAGAGAGAAAGAGCCGAATTTTTATAATGCGTATTACTCAGCAAGAGTAATAAAGGATTTAGGCGGAAGCCACGGTGTAGAAGAGGGAAACAAAACGGTGGAAACGACAACAGATAATAAATGAAAGATTGTAAGTGGAGGCAGAAAAAGTTTTATGAAAAATACTAAATTCGAATTTCTAAATAACAAACAAATTCAAAATACAAAGTACAAAACTTTCTTGAAGGAGTTTTACAGTTAGAGAATTTGCGATTTTGAATTTGTTTAGAGTTTATTATTTCGGATTTAGAATTTATATCTAACACACAAATTCTAATACTAAGGCGCAAAACATTTTAGAAATGTTTTTAGAGTTTAGAATTTGCGATTTTGAATTTGTTTAGAGTTTATTATTTCGGATTTAGAATTTACACTGAGTAGCTATAGATTATCACTGGCAATAAAAGGGAGTTATGAAAAGAAAAATACTAATAAATACGGCAGCTTTAATTTTAATTACAATAACATTTACGGCTTGCAGCAGAAAGGTAAAACCGGAGTATGCTATTTATGTAGATATGAGTAAGGCGCATAAGAGCGGATTGTTCCAGCCTGCCCCGGCAGGCAAGCCTGAAAAAGGGGCTAAGATTTTTATAACAGGTAATTATAATAATTGGAGTAAAGAAGGGTTGCAGCTTACTGATGAGGACAAAGATTTTATTTTTAAGATTGACCTGAAGAAAATTACTGATGCTGCAAAGAAACCGATGGATTCTTTAGAATTTAGATTTAATATAGAAAAATGGAGGATGGTTGATGGAAGATGGATGATGGAAAGCGATACAACAGAAAGTATTGCTATAAGGAAGATTGCGTTGAATGATTTGTACAAAGCAGGAGTAGATGGAAAAAAAATTGTGCTTGTATTTAATGAAGTTTATGATGTACGTGAAACTGCGGAGGTTACTTTTACTGTTGGCACAAGCAACCAGAAAGTGCTTGGCTTTTTTAAGCCCGAAGAAGGAGATAAGATTGCAATTACAGGCAGCTTTTGTAACTGGGCTAAAAATGGGATGATAATGGGCGATGACGGTGATGACATTTACAAAATAAAACTGCCGGTTAAGTATTATAAGAACAAACCTGTTGAGTACAAATATAAAATACTTACAAAACGTAATGCTTACCTGCCTAACGAAGGATTAGAAAAAACTACGCACACAATAAATATATGGAGCGAAGGCAATGAAGCTGCTTACACAGAGTTTGATAACATAAGCCGTGTAGCGCGGTTTATAATTAACACAGAAAAATTTGAGCGTGAAGGAAAATTTAAACCGCTTAAAGGAGACGTACTGCAGATAAAACTTTTACTTGACGGAAAAGAAGTATTAACAAACCCTTTGTTTAGAGTAAAGACACACGAGTATGAAACCGCAGTGATTGTACCGATGAATATTAAAGAGGTGAAATGGAGCATTGTAACAAATATTAATAAACAGCTTATCCCGCGAGCGGGACAAGGTGAATTTGAAAATGCAAATATAAAAACTAAAGGTTATTGCATAAAAATATAGGAGAAAAATTATATGAGGAAAATTAAACCTAAGATAAGAAGTAAGATAACTTTAATTACTTTTTTATTAAGTGGAATATTATTTAATAAATGTACTACTGATGTAACAAATAATAATCATGTTTTTGTTGGATTTGAAAATTTCCCAAATACACAACCCACAGGGAACGTTAGTTTTACAGTTCAATATGTATTGGATAAAAGTTTTAGTGGAAAAAAATTATGGATTGGAATCCAAAAGAAATTAATAGATGGTACCCGTGAGGATATTATTTATATAGATTATTCATTGCCTAATTCAAATACTGATATAATAGGACCATATACATTCCAACATAACTTTTCACAAGCAGGGAATTATGATATTTGGGCTGGGGCTGGTTCTGAAGGGATGAAACCCTGGGGCGACAAAGGGACAGGAAAAGCCGAAAATTTAGAAATAACAGGTAATACAGCAGACCTAAAGTTTCTTTTAGTACAAGAAGCCCAACGCTATGTTAATTATGAAATTACTTGGTATAATCGTAATGGAAATGTTTTAAAGGACGATGACCAAAACAACGATGCAACTAAGACCAGAACATGGACGCAAAGTTTGCCATACAGCTACATAAACTATGATAATCTGGATGAGATAGTAAATAAGATAAATAATTGGCAACAAATGAATCAATCCCACTGGTATGACTACACTCCTGGTAAAATAGGATTCAATCTGTATGATTATGAATATTGTTTTACTGATCAGGATTATCCGTGGCCAAAAGAAAGGTCCAATTGGACCGGAACTAGTTGTCAGGCATTTATTTACAACTGTGCGAAAGCAACCGGTTACAGTTTTACTTCTGATGAAAAGTATAAAAATGATGTAGCTGAGTGGGAAAATATAGGAACAGAAATTAATGCTTTTGAGGCACAACCAGGAGATATTGTTTATTTTGAGCAAAAGGATAATAGTGGAATTCTTGTTGTTGCTTCTCATGTCGCAATAATTTCAGCTTCAGCACTGGATGAAGCTAATATAAAACTTATTCAGGCTTTGGGTGTTTATTATGATCCATTTAAATTCCAAGTTTCAACTGATGCTACTATAGGACAAACAAAGCTTGCTATTAAGCAAGAGTTACTTCAACAACCAACATGTATTTATAGAAGATTACCATTACAATAAGGAGATGTGAAAATGAAAAAGTATTTATTTTTATTAATTATTGTTATCAGCATCTTATGCCAGAAGAGGATGTTGCCTCAAATAGTTTCGGGAGGATATAACTTACAAAAGAAGATATCAATACCAATTGGTAAAGGTGCCGGAAAAGTGAATTTAGAATATCTTATACTTGGTTATGGTGTTGGTTTTCCGGATGCAATGGCAGTTGATAATGAAGGTAATTTCATCATTGGTAGCCGGCTACAGAAAGACGCAGTCCAGAAATTTGACGACGATGGGAAGTATTTAACTACGATAGCAATAGACGGTATGAACGAGGCTAATGTAAATTATCCCTATAAAATAGTTGTTGATAGCAGTAATTCAATCTATGTTCTTGATATTGATAAGGCTTTAAAACCCGGCTTAGTAAAAGCAAGCTCTTCAATAAAAAAGTTCAATAAAACAGGGGAATTAATATTTAATTTTGAGCATAATAAAATAAGGCAAAAAATTACCGATAGGGATGGCATAAAGGAATTATGGGTTACACCGGGTGGAGAAATTTATATTAAGGATCGTTATAATAGTAAGACAGAGAATGACCAATATGGATTTCCAAAAAACGAGGAGAAAATATTTGGAATTGACAAAGATGGAAAGTTGATAGGGGAAGTTGACGAATCTTTTTATAAGAACTATAATAATGATATTGTGAAGTTTAAGTCAAAAATGAATCTCGGGCATACCTTTAACTATACTATACTTAAATATAAAGTAACGAATGAAAAAAATAGAGAGAAAGAGTTTATTGTGAATCAGGGACAGCTTAGTAAAATGAAAGAATTTAATATAGAAAACACAAATGATCGTCTTGAATTCCTGGGGTTTGATAAAGAAAATAATCTTTACTTGCTCAGGAGATGTGAAGAACGAGAAATTGACAAAGCTACAGTAGGCTCGGGTTCTACAATGATATATAAATATTCTCCAAACAATGAAATGTTAGCAAAGATAGATTTGTCCGCAAGAGTCGGAATTTACCTTGTAGATTCAGTGGGGAATATATACGCCATTTACATTGTTTATCAAACACCCAAGAAATTCACCGAAGGCGATCATATTGAAATTCAAAAATGGGTACAGAAAAAATAATTAAAGAGTAAATTGAAAGCTAAAGCGTAATATTTTTTAAATAATTTATTAAAAACAGGTGCGTAATGAAAGAAATAATTTTTAGTTTGATACTTATATCAAGCATATTTTTTGGGCAAAAACTTGATGTAAGCGGAATAATACCGGCAGACGATGAAAGAGTATTGATTACAAAAAAAATTGAAGAGATAAATTATTATTTATTGAAGAGATCTTCTAAAAAGACTCTACAAAAAAGTAATTCTAATAGTTATCTTCATTTGAGTGAAGCGGATATTACTAATATACAAAATCTTAATGACGATATAAAAATGATTAAGTTGATAAGCTATAACAAAGAAGATAAAGGATACGTAGTAAATTGCAGGGTAATATACAATATAGAAGGACACCGAACGCAGGAGCAAGCAACAATATCATTTGATAAAAACAAAAACTGGAAAAGCGTAAACAATAAAATATTAAACGAAATTAAAAACCAGAAAATTGTAGCATCAGGCAGTACTTATAAAACACGGGGCATAAATAATATTAACGATGTAACAGAAGCACAGATAAAAGTAACAGGTTATACATACCGTGGTTGGCCTCTATATGAATATGAGGGGGAAGATATAATGCAAATAGATAGGTATGTTACAGAGAATTATCTTGACAGAACATTATTTGCTCCTGGTGCAAGCTTAGACATGGGCGGCTACTTAATGGGTTATAATGGAAATGAAGTTAGTGCAGTAACTTTTTATTTGGATAAATCATGGGAAAGAATAGTCTATGCGGAAGATAACTATGGTTCGTATGGGGCTATAAAATCTTTTGGTGATGGAAATGGTAACTGGTATTTCAACCGCCCACAAGCATTATGTGTTAGTGATAATTGCTGTGTATTTGTCTTAGATAGAACAGACTATGATCCAAGAGTAGTTAAATTAAGCTATTCAGGTGGATTACTGTCTTTAGCAAATTCAAACTTTGTAAATCAAAATTATCTTTCATCACCAGTAGATATTGAATATAGCAATGGTTATATATTCGTCTCCGACGCAGGTCGTCAATCAATTTTAGTATTTAATGCAAACGATGGAAGTCTTTACAATGAAATAAAATATCTAATGCTCAATGGTCAGCAGCAACCAATAGGAAATCCTCAAAAAATATGTATTGATGGAATGAATATAGTGTATATTGATGGAAATATCTGCATATATGGCGCTTGGCAACCAGGAACAAGTGTAATAAATTGTATACAAAAAACAATATTTCCACCACAATACCGGTTAGAAGACATTGGACAGGACGGTACAGGCTCTTTCATTATTGCAGATCCAAATAATGGATTGCTCCACAAATTAAACGCATACGGTGAATATATCTGTTCAAATACAATTTATTCAGGATATAATCCAATATTTTGTTCTAAGTCCCCGGCAAATTCTTCTGGAATAGTAACTGGAATTTATATATATGCGCCATGGGATTATAACCTGGGAATAAGAAAAGTTATGCCTGGTTCCAATGTAATTGATATAACCAAAAATGAAGATGATTATAATTTTTATATAAATTATTTGATTACAGGTGAGAGTTATTATGAAGTGTACATACAAACACCAGGTGGTGATCAGTTACTAATCGAACAATCAACTTCAGGTACAGGTGAATACCATACTACTTCTGTCTCGAAACAAGATATGATTGGGGGAGAGAATAAATGGATAATAAAGTATAAGTCAATTTATCCAAGACCACCCTATGAAAATGTAGGTGATGGCTGGTGCAGCGAAGAAGTATCTTTTTTTTCAAAGACGTATTTAAGCGGTGTATACAATCAAGGTCAAATGCATTTTGGAGGTGAGATAGAAGTTATTGATGATGTTATTTTCTCTGGCAATTGTACTGCTCATTTTGATGATGGAACTGCAGTTGTAAAGATCTTACCAGGTAAAACAATAACAATAATAGAAGAGGCTGCAATCCATGCTATAGGTGCTTCGTTTATCCCAAAGGATACCAGCAAATGGGGCGGTATAATTTTAAATAATAATTATGGTAATTCTTTTAGTAATTGTACATTTGATGGAGCGTATAATCATGTAAAAGTATATCGTAATACTAATAATAATTTTGATGGTTGTACTTTTACAAATGCTGCTACAGCTGGAATTTATACTTATCAGGGTTCAGCAACGCCGGTAAGTTTTACAGTAGATAATTGTTCCTTCACTGGCAACTGGATAGGCATTTATGCCAAGTATGCAAGCGGTTCAATAACAAACAATTTTTTTGAGCTCAATGATTTTGGTCTGTATATGGGTCAATCAAGGTTCGATAATTTTCATAATAATTATATCCGCAATAACTATAGTTCAGGTATTTGTATTGATTATAGTTCACAGGCTATTTGGTGCAACGATATAATTAATAATGGTGGAACGCAAGTATACATTAATGGCTGGAGTACTGCCTGCGGAAGTAATAATAATATTTATGTGGATGGCTATCAGATAGATTACCCACCGAATGCTTATATACGTAATTTTGCATATACATATAATTGTGAAGAATTTTGTTATGTAACGCAGGATTGGCGATCTAATTATTGGGGCAGGAGCCAAATAGAGGACATGTACACATGGTACTTGTTTGCACCCATGCCATGGACAATAGATTATTCTGATTATTGTACCTCGCCTGTAAGTAATAGGGTAGCATCGGTTGTTGAGAATATTTCTAAAAATACTTCTCCTGTTATACAGGAAATTTTGACTGAAGGTATTGCAAAATCATTAGGAAATGAAACACGTATAGAATCTTATGAGAAAATTCTTCTGACAATAAGTATGCTTAATAATTTTCCTAATTCAAAATTCAACTCAAAGAGATTAATTGAAATTTACTTTTTGCAAAACCAGTTAGAAGTAAAAGAACACCCGGAAGTTAAAAAAACAATAATGAACATTGCAAAGAATAAAAAAGAAAGGTTTGAGCAATTTATTGATAAAAAAATAACTCTTACTGAAGATGAAATATTAAGCGCTAAACTAACAGGTGAAGTTTCTATGTTAATAGAGATCGACGATATGATAAAGACTAAAAGTTTTAAAGAAGCTATAAACAAATCAAAACAATTTGAAAAATACATTACTAATTTTGATAACCAGTATGCATTAAAGTCATTAAAATTAGACGCATTGCAAAGAGATCAAAAATTTGATGAAGGATTAGAAGTAATAAATGAGCTGAAGGAAATGATGAAATCAATACATGTAAAAACTGATTTCAATACACCGATGCTTAATGTATTAGAGAATGAGTTGTTATCCAGAACAGGCAGATCTAAAAATACAATGTTTGTAAAAAATACAACCGGTTTTAGCAAAGCAACTTTAGAAAAGGAGGATATTCCACTTGAATTTGCCATGTATAAGAACTTTCCAAATCCATTTAATCCAACTACAACAATAACATTTAGTCTACCGGAAGAGAGTAATGTAGTAATTGAGGTTTATGATATGACAGGAAAGCTTGTTAGTTTATTAGCAAAAGGAGATTACATTGCAGGAGAACATTTTACAAGATTTGATGGAAGCGGACTTGCAAGTGGAGTATATCTTGTTAACTCAAGGATTACTTCAAAACAAGCAAGCGGTAAATTATATAACTTCACACAAAAAATAATGTTGATGAAGTAAAACTCAGTGGTTCTCTGAGGTACTCTGTGGCACTCTGTGTAACGTGATCTAATACTTACACAGAGAACCACGGAGAAAACCCAGAGTAACACAGAGATAAATTAGATGAACTATTTTTTAATAATTATTATATCAACAATAGCTTTCTTATTTGATAATGGTGTATATCTATCCAACCACACTCCAAAGAATTTTGCGCTAATAACATTAGTCCCGCTTTTACTTACATTTTATTTCGTCTGGTTTTTAATAAAGAATAAAAAACAAGCAATAACTTTTTCAATCATAGAAGCTTTATTGGTTTTAAGATTGGTATGGATGGTTGTAACTAACCCGCAATTTTTAACTCACCCAAGCAATTTAAGTTTTTGGATATTGCTTTCTTTAACTCTGCTTACTTTGTTAACAAGACAGATAATAAATGCAAAAGGTAATGATACACCAATAAAATATTTTATCAGAACAATATGGGTAACGGGAATAATACAAGCGCTTATAGGTTACTGGCAGTTATTAATATCTCCGCCTTATGCGCCGCAGTTTATGAAAACCCCGCTGGCAGGGACAATAGGCACCGCTAACGGGTATGGATTATTCTTAGCGCTCTCTTTAGCTGCATTGGCAATTGAATTTATAATGCAGAAAGAAAAGATTTACAGGATGATACTTTTGTTTTTTATCGTATTGTTATTAACTGCTTTATTCATAAATGGAAGCAGGGGAGCAATGCTTGGGCTTTTTGCATCTGCAATGCTTATTGTAATATTTCTCATCATTACAAAAGAAAAAGCTTCAGGTAAATTATCAGAAAGGAAAAAATATTTGTATGTAATAACCGGCCTAATTTTATTAACTATAACCACCACAGTACTCTTCCTATTAATCATTCAGAATTCAGAATCAACAAAAGGAAGATTGTTCGTCTGGAAAGTATCTTTGCCAATGCTGGTTGAGCATCCAGCCATAGGTGTTGGTCAAGGAAAATTTGCAATTGAATATCTGAATTACCAGGCAAAATTTTTTAATCGATCTGAAAACAGAATATATTTTTATAAAGCAGCAAATTTAAAGCAGGCACACAATGAATTCTTTCAGGCATTTTGTGAAACCGGAATATTTGGAGGAATAATATTCCTTGCAATCTGGTTATTTGCGTTGTGGCAATTGTTTAAAAATATCGGAGGGAAGTCCGGCACAAATACATTTATATACATCGGGTCAACTGCAATGCTTTTAACAATACTTGTCCATGGTTTAGTGGATACAACGTTGCACGTACTCCCAATTTCTGTTGCTGCATATATTATTTTAGGTCTTATCCCAACAAAAAAATTTACTTATGAATTACAGCTACGCAGATTTAATCTAAGATTTTTAGTTGTTAGTCTGTTAATCATATTCACAAGCATTGTTTTGTATAAAAGTATTAATCAGTATCAAGGTTATTACCACTGGAAGAAAGGAGTACAGGCAGTTGGATACAGAAGCTGGTATACTGCAGAAATTCAATATCAAAAAGCGCTGGAAAAATTAGAAGAGCAAGGCGAACTACAATTTCATCTTGGTTCCGCTTTTGTTATGGATGGAAATTATGTGGAAGGAATAAACCTGTTAAAGGAATCTTTAAGCAACTTTAACGATAGGAATATTTACCTTTCGATTAGTTATGGATATTTGAAAACAGGTGGATATGGAGAAGCGGAAAAATACGCTAAGAAAGCTTTATCTATGTTCCCGGATCATCTTGCACCGCATTTACTGCTGGGAGAAATCTATTTTTATCAAAAAAGAATAGAAGAATCGAAAGCTTCATTGTTGAAATGTATAAACAGGCAAACGGAAATTCAGTCTTATGAAACAGGAAAAATTTCTAATGATGCACAGATTCTGTGGAATAAATTTTATAAGTAAATAAATTGATTTTATCTTCGGGTTAGTTAATGCAGAAAAGATCATTCCTTGCAATAATTAAATAAGCCATTTTTGATTTCAAAATTTAAACTCTTCATAGAAATTCTTTTCTTACAGATAGGAAAAAAAGCCCAAAATATCTCAAAACAATTGAATTATCGTAAAATAAGCCAAAAACGCAGAATGGCATAATTGTTGGCAAAATATAATGAATCATAATTAAGGAATTAGAGATGCATTCAGAAATATTTAGTCACTATCCTCCAAAAGATAAAAGCAATTTAATAGGACTTTTGCAAGAAATACAAACTATATATGGCTACCTTCCAGAATCTGCACTTCAGGAAATTTCTGAATTTTTAGGAATGCCAGTTAGCCGAATTTACGGTGTGGCTACATTTTATAATCAATTTAGATTGAAACCACTTGGTAAACATGTAATAAGAATTTGCCGCGGAACAGCATGCCATGTAAAAAATTCAGCTAACATTTTATTTGCCATGGAAACCGCTTTAGGAGTAAAAGCCGGAAATACTACTCGTGATAAAAATTTTACTTTAGAAACAGTAGCTTGTATTGGTGCATGTAGTATTGCACCAGTAATAAATGTTGATGGTGATTATTACGGCAGGGCTGAAGTTAAGGACATTCCAAAGATATTAAAGAAATATTCCAGTGAAAATGTTAGTGAAAAGAAAGAAGAACAAACTGTGAGTGAACAATGAATACATTCTTAGAAAAATGCTGTAACGAATGCTGGCATAGTTTGGAAAAACCTTGCGATCAATTTGTAGCATGCTGCACAGAAGGACCGCTTTGTCATCATAACGAAGAATGCAGTGCGAAATTTAAAACATTAAACAGCAAGCTAAGTTACAAAGAGCATGATATTCCTATTATTTGGATTGGGATGGGAACATGCGGTTTAGCCTCCGGTGCTAAAAAGGTGGAAGAAGCAATTATTGCTGAACTTAAGAAATTAAATATCACAGCGGTTATTGAAGCAACCGGATGCATTGGATTTTGTGCAAAAGAAGTTATAGTTGATATAAAATTGCCCGGTCAGGATAGAATTTCTTATTGCGAAATTACTCCCAAAATTGTCTCTAAATTAATTCAAAGAACAATCGTGGAAAAAGGAATTTTCAGAGAAAAATTACTCGGGACACATGGCAAATCTACCGATGAAGTTCCGAATATAAACGAAGATCCTTTCTTTAAACATCAATTGAAAGTTGTGCTGGAAAATTGCGGTATAATTAATCCGGATTCAATTGATGCTTATATAGCTTCCGGCGGTTTTAAGGGATTAAGCAAAGTTCTCCGATTGATGAAACCTGATACAGTTGTAAAGGAAGTATTGTCCAGTGGATTACGCGGAAGAGGTGGTGCAGGATTTCCAACCGGAAAAAAATGGGAATTAGCTCTTAAACAAAAAGCTGAAGTTAAATATGTAATATGCAATGCTGATGAAGGTGATCCTGGTGCATTTATGGATCGCTCTGTTCTTGAAAGCGATCCGTATAGGATAGTTGAAGGCATGATCATTGCGGCTTATGCAATTGAAGCGACACACGGCTACATCTATTGCCGTGCAGAATATCCTCTTGCTATTGCGAGATTAGAGAAATCGATTATTGAATGTAAAAAGTATAGCCTGCTTGGAAAAAATATTTTAGGCAGCGGTTTTAATTTTGAACTGAAGGTTAAAAAAGGAGCTGGTGCATTTGTTTGTGGTGAAGAAACAGCTTTGATGGCGTCGATAGAAGGGAAGCGTGGTATGCCTAAACCTCGTCCACCATTTCCTGCCGAATCTGGTTTATTTGGCAAACCAACAATCATTAATAATGTTGAAACTTTTGCAAACGTTGCTACAATAATTAAAAGAGGTGCTAATTGGTTTTCATCAATTGGAACTGAAAAAAGTAAAGGAACTAAAGTTTTTGCATTGAGCGGGAATATTAAAAATACCGGACTAGTTGAGATTCCAATGGGAGTTACTCTAGAAGAAATAGTTTTCACTATCGGTGGTGGAATCCCAAATAACAAATTATTCAAAGCAGTTCAAATTGGTGGTCCTTCAGGTGGTTGTTTACCGGATTCTGTAATTAAAACTCCGGTTGATTATGAATCACTTAAAGTGGTTGGCGCAATGATGGGATCAGGTGGATTTGTAGTTATGGACGAAGATACTTGTATGATTGATATTGCAAAATTCTTTTTAACATTTATTCAAAATGAATCTTGCGGTAAATGTGTTCCTTGCCGAGAAGGAACAAAAAGAATGCTTGAAATAATTGAACGCATTCCAACCAGCTACAAAAACACAAAAGACAAATTAGATCAGCTTCAAAGATTTAAAGGAACAATGCACCTTCAAAGATTGGCTGATGTAATTCGCGATACTTCGCTTTGCGGACTTGGTCAATCGGCTCCAAATCCAGTTCTTTCCGGATTACGTTATTTCAAGGATGAATATGAATCTCATCTTTACGATAGAAAATGCCCGGCGGGTGTTTGCAAAGAATTATTAACATTTACCATTGATAATAGTTTATGCAGTGGTTGTGGTTTATGCTTAAAGAAATGTCCGAATGATGCAATTGTTGGTGATAAAGGTCAGGCTCACTACATCGTTCAGGATAAATGTATTCAATGCGGTATGTGCTTTGAGACCTGCCGCTTAAAAGCTATTTCTATTAACTAAGTTTGATAATTTCAGGAGTTTTAGAATGGTTCAATTAACCATAAATAATATAAAAGTAAATGCTGAAAACGGAATGACGATATTAGATGCGGCTAAATCAGTTGGTATTCACGTTCCTACTTTATGTCATATGAAAGGATTAACCCCAACCGGTGCTTGTAGAATTTGTGTAGTTGAAGTTGAAGGGCAAAGAGGTTTGATTCCAAGTTGTGCATACCCTGTTTATGAAGGAATGGTTGTAGAAACAAATTCTCCGCGGGTTCGCCGTTCCCGTAAAACTATTGTTGAATTATTGGTAGAAAATCATCCACAGGATTGTTTGATATGCGTTAGAAATAAAAATTGTGAACTTCAGGATCTATCAGAACAATATGGTTTAAGAGAGCACAGATATGTTGGTGAAACCAGGAAACACGCTATTGATATTTCTTCTGCCTCGATGGAACGAGATCCTGCAAAATGTATTCTCTGCGGTCGCTGCGTAAGAACCTGTAATGAAGTTCAGAAAGTTGGTGCAATAGATTTTACAAACCGTGGATTTTCTACTATAGTTACAACACCATACAACAAAGGTTTAAATATTAGTGATTGCATTCTTTGTGGGCAATGTATTCTTGTTTGTCCAACAGCCGCTCTCAGGGAAAAAAGCTCGTTAAAGGAAGTTGCATATGCGCTTCAGGATAAAAAGAAATTTGTTATAGCCCAGGTTGCTCCTGCAGTTAGAGCTTCTATTGGTGAAGAGTACAACTTGCCTTTGGGCACAAATGCAACAGGACAATTAGTAACCGGTCTAAGACGATTAGGATTTGATCGAGTGTTTGATACAAACTTTGCTGCAGACCTAACCATAATGGAAGAAGGTACTGAGTTGATTAACAGAATTACTAATAAGAAAAAACTGCCAATGTTCACAAGCTGCTGTCCTGGATGGGTTAAGTATATTGAACAAAATAAACCAAACTTGCTTGAACATGTATCCACCTGCAAATCACCTCATGAAATGCTTGGAGCAGTTAGCAAAACTTATTACGCAAAAAAAATGGGATTAGATCCTAAAGATGTTTTTGTAGTTTCAATTATGCCTTGCACTGTTAAAAAGTTTGAATCAGTTCGACCGGAATTAGCTGAACAGCATTTACAGGATGTTGATCAGGTTCTAACAACAAGAGAGTTAGTACGATATTTTAAGATGGCTGGAATTGATTTTAATGATTTACCTGAAGATAAATTTGATAATCCGCTTGGTGAATCAACTGGTGCAGCAGCTATATTTGGAACATCAGGTGGTGTAATGGAAGCCGCTTTAAGAACTGCATACTTCAAACTAACAGGTACAAACTTAGAAAAACTTGAATTCGAAGATATACGTGGATTGGATGGTATTAAGGAAACAACTGTAATGGTTAATGGACTGGAATTACGTATTGCAGTTGTAAATGGAATTGGAAACGTGGGACCTATTCTGGAAGAATTAGAGAAAGGTGAAAGCAAATACGATTTTATTGAAGTGATGGCTTGCCCCGGTGGCTGTATAAACGGTGGTGGACAACCAATCCACAGTAAACCTGAGAAAGTGATGAAAAGAATTAAAGCTTTATATGAAATTGATTCACATTCTACACATCGCAGATCCCATGAAAATGAAGCAGTAAAAATCATTTACAAAGAATTCTTTATTGAACCAAACAGTCATAAAGCTCATGAGATTTTACATACTTCTTATACGGATAGAAAGAAATTGTTGAAAGAGAAAATAGGTTAATAAAAAATTAAATTCTTTTTTTGAACCAGCCTTTGGTTGGTAGGCAAGGAATTTCGAAGTTCGGAGTATATACTTCGGGGTTCAACATTCCTTGTTCAATAATTATCATTCCTTTAAATATTAGAAAGTTTTGGAGAACAAATAATTTTAGAATGAACACGAGCATTGTAACAACAATAAGTCAGCGATGTAAAAGATGTTATTCATGCATTAGAGAATGCCCTGCAAGAGCTATCCGGGTGGAGAATGGACAGGCTGTTGTTATTGAAGAAAGATGTATTAGCTGTGGTCATTGTGTAAAAGTTTGTTCTCAACATGCCAAACAAATAAAAAGTGATGTTGAATTCCTTGAATCGATCCTTGCAACAAAAAAAGCTGTTGCAATTGTTGCACCTTCATTTGCAGCTTCATTTCCGGATGATTATTCTAAAATTCCTGCAGCATTAAAAAAACTTGGTTTTATACAAGTGATCGAAACTGCATTTGGAGCTGATTTAGTCAGCCAACTTTATGCTAAGGATTTGGAAGAAGCAGATGGAAAAACTATAATCAGCTCAGCTTGCCCGGCTGTTTATAATCTTATTGAGAAATATTTTATTCAGCTTGTTCCAAATCTTGCCAAAATAGTTTCACCGATGATTGCGATGGGTAGATACCTAAAAACAAATTTTGGCGAGGATACGCAAGTTGTGTTTATTGGTCCATGTGTAGCAAAAAAAAGTGAGTACACGGATGAACAGGTTAAAGGCGCAATTGATGTAGTATTAACTTTTACCGAATTGAAAAATGTATTTCAGCAAAAGATGATCAATCTTTCAGAATTGAATGAAATGGAATTTGATCCTCCGCATTCACTTATGGGTAAATCATTTCCGCTTGCAGGTGGTTTGCTAAAGACTGCAAATATTTCAAATGATATACTTGCAAAAGAAATTATTGTTGTTGAAGGTAAAGATAAAGTTGTTGAAATAATAAATGAAGTTGCTGCAAATAACATCAACTCTAAACTTATTGATATTCTTTTCTGTGAAGGATGCATTAGCGGTCCCGCAATAGCAAGCGATTTGAATTACTATTCCAAAAGAGAAAAAGTTATTAAATACATTGATGAGAAAATTAATCTTGCAGATAAGCAGATTTGGAAAAGTAACATTTACAACAGCCGTAACATAAATTTAAGACGCCAATTCGTTCCGAAGAACCAAAGAAAGCCAATGCCTACAGAAGAAAAGATAATTGAGATTCTTGCACGTTCAAATAAGTTTACAAAGCAAGATGAATTGAATTGTACAGCGTGCGGATATGAAACCTGCCGCGAATATGCAATAAATATTGCAAAAGATTTGGCAGAAGATGATATGTGTTTACCTTATTTAATCGACAAGCTGGAAAAAGCTTATGATGAATTAAAAACTACCCAGGAGCAATTGCACGCAACAGAAAAACTTGCTTCCATTGGACAATTGGCAGCAGGAGTTGCTCACGAGATTAATAATCCACTTGGAACGATTATGCTCTATTCCTCTATGCTGAATAAAGAGCTTTCCAAAAATGAGCAAAATGCCCAGCATTCAGATGATTTGAATTTGATCATTGAAGAAGCTAAGCGTTGCAAGAATATTGTTGCAAATCTGCTTAACTTTGCAAGGCAAGGTAAATTAAAACTTACCGAAGTAAATGTGCTTGATATAATATCTTCAATTGTAAAAACAATTTTTATCAATCCACAGTATAAAGGAATATCAATAACTCTACACGTGGATATTGATGAGCCAGTTATTCAGGCAGATGCTGATCAAATTAAACAAGTATTTCTGAATGTCATCAATAATGCGTGCGAAGCACTGGATGAAATACAAAACAAAAAAATTGAAGTTAGCATTTACAAAAGTGATGCTTACCTTACAGTTGATATAAAAGATAATGGAAACGGAATTCGTAAAGAAAATATGGCAAAGCTTTTTACTCCTTTTTTTACAACTAAAAAAATGGGAAAGGGAACCGGCTTAGGGTTGCCAATTACTTACGGTATAATCAAAATGCACCGTGGTGATATTAAAGTAAAAAGTGAAGTTGGAGATGGAACAACATTTACAATTAAACTTCCAATGAATTTAAACCCAAATCAAATAATTATGAACTAAGGGAGTTCGATAAATGAATATTCACGAAAAAGTTAAAAAAATATTATTAGTTGATGACGACATCGATTTACTTGAACAGCATAAAATAATTCTTGAGGCTAAAGGTTTTAAAATTATTACTGCAGAAAATGTTGCAGATGGTTTTGCTGCATTCAAAAAGGAAAAACCGGACGCAGCAATATTAGATCTGATTATGGAAGAACATGACGCCGGATTTATTCTTTGCCATAAAATTAAAAAAGATCCATATGGTAAAACGATTCCGGTTTTCATATTAACCTCTGCAACTTATGTAACAGGTTTTAAATTTGGCGCATCTACTCCTGAAGAAAGAGAGTGGGTTAAAGCTGATGCTTTGTTGAATAAACCAATTGTAGAAGAAGAACTGCTTCAAAAATTGGAAGCATTCTTTGAAAACGTTAAAAAATGATAGTAGATAACATTCTACTACATTATATTTGCAATGTAAAAAATCAAAGTCTAATTCTGTGGTGAAATTAAAATAATTTTTCCTTGAACTTAGTCTTTACCTTAGAATAAAATTAAAATGGAAAACGGCAAACCTCACATACTCATTATAGATGACGAGAAAGGACTTAGACTCGGTGCTAAGCGACTTCTTGAAAGTGAAGGCTATGTTGCCGAAGCTGTTGAAAGCGGTATGCTTGGACTTGAACTTGCAAAAGAAAAAGAATTCGATTTAGCCTTAATAGATTTAAAAATGCCGGATATGGATGGCATCGAGGTGTTAAAAGAAATAAAAAAGATCCAGCCAAATATTGTTTGTTTCATGGCAACAGCTTATGCCAGTTATGAAACAGCAATCGAATCAACTAAACTTGGCGCATACAGTTACATTCCAAAACCATTTACACCGGAAGAGCTTTTACAACAACTTGAAAAAGGTTACGAAAAACGATTGTTGATATTGGAAGCAGAACGTTTGAAAAAGGAAAGAGAGGAGAGACTTCTTGAAGTTGCTTATGAAAAATCACGATTAAAAACTATAATCAATTCTATCACCGAAGGTGTTCTGGTTGTTAATAAAACTGGCGAATTAGTTTTATTTAATTCCAGTGCTGTAAAATTTCTTGATCTGAATGTTCTGTTCATCGGCGATGTTATTCTAGACATTCTTCCGAAAGAAATTGTAAAACTCATCAGAAAATATATTGAATCTGATTCCTTCATTCCAAATTCCTATTCTACACAAATTGAATTAAAACCAAATAAAGAATTAATTGTTGAAGCAACCTGTTCACCAGTTCCACACGCTGATGGATCCTTAGCAGGAATTGTAACAGTAATAAAAAATATTACTGAACAAAAAAAATATGAGGAAATAAAATCGCAGTTTGTTTCTATGGTTGCGCACGAACTTAAAGCCCCAATGGCTGCGGTAATTGGTTTTATAAAACTTATTCTTGATGATAGTATTGGTGTTACCAAGGAACAGGAGGTTGATTACCTAAACCGTTCTTTCAACCGCCTGCAAGGTTTGCTTGCAATGGTGAATGATCTGCTTGATATTTCCAGGATGGAATTGAAAAGTAAGCAGCGAGAAATTAAAGAGCTGGATGTAGTTGCTGTTCTCAATTCTACAATTGAGTTTATGGAATTTGAACTAAAGAAGAAAAATATAACGGTTAATCTTGTAACTGATACATCATCAACAAAATTGAAAGCTGATCAAAATGAAATAACAAGGTTGTTTACAAATATTTTAAGCAATGGAATTAAGTACAATAAAGAAAATGGTTCTATCAATATAATTGTAGACCGATCAGAAAATTATTTGACGATAAAAATTGCTGATACCGGTATTGGAATGATATCAGAAGAAAAAGCTAAACTATTCCAGGAATTCTACCGTGCGAAAAATGAAAAAACACGCAGCATCAGCGGTACCGGATTGGGTTTATCAATTGTAAAAAGAATTGTTGATTCTTATAACGGCAAGATTAAAGTTGATAGCGAGTATGGTGCTGGAACAACATTCGTAATCTATTTTCCAATTACACAATAGAGGTTGTGAAAAAAATTTAATAACTAAAAAGACAGATTCATCTAAATAAAACTTAATTAACAAATTAAAAATCGGAGAAATGTTATGGCACTTATAGCGCTTATTGATGACGATCCGGATATTATCGATGCAAGTACACTTGTATTGAAATCGAAAGGATACGAGGTTATCACTGCTTCTAATCCAAAGGATGGTTATGATATTGTAGTTAAAAACAAACCCGACTTAATCATTCTTGATGTAATGATGGACGAGCCGGATGATGGTTTCTTTTTAGCACAAAAATTCAGAAAAGAAAACATTCATACTCCAATCCTGATGTACACTTCTGTATCCAAGGCGATTGGTATGGATTACGCCGCTGGCGAGCTTGTTCCTGTTGATGACTTTGTAGAAAAACCAATTTCACCAGAAGAACTCATCCAGAAAGTAGAAAAACTATTAATTCACCACCACGTGAAGGAGTAAGATATGTTAGTATTAGAAAAAAATACTTTAACCGAAGAAATAGAGCGCCTGATTGAGCAGTTTGGATGTGACAGAACTTCCTTACTTCCTATTCTTCAAGCAATTCAAAAAAAACATAAATACATTTCCGATTTTGCTCAGCAGGAAGTTGCCCGTTTGCTTGATATTCATCCTGTTGAAGTTTACAGTGTAATTTCTTTTTACTCATTTCTTTCATCAAAACCGCAGGGCAGAAACATTGTTAGGTTATGCCAAACAATTACATGCGATATGTCAGGTAAAGAAGCAGTTGCAATGGCTGTTGAAAGAGAACTCGGAATTAAATTTGGCGAAACAACAAAAGATAAAAAAGTTACTCTTGAATACGCAAATTGTTTGGGAATGTGCGATCAGGGTCCTGCAATGATTGTGAACGACAGAGTTTTCAGCCATCTTACGCCGGAAAAAGCTGTTCAAATTCTTAATGAGATTAAATAGGAGTTAACATGGAAAATATAGGAATTAAAACTCCACGCGATGGTGTTGTACTTTTTACAAAATATAATCGTGGAGAAGGAATAAAAAAAGCACTTGAACTTGGAAGGGAAAATGTCCTTTTCGAAGTACGCGAATCAAAATTAAAAGGAAGAGGCGGGGCAGGATTTCCAACAGCTACAAAATGGATGTTAGTTGCAGCCGCAGTTGGAGATGCAAAATATGTTGTTTGCAATGCAGATGAAGGTGAACCCGGTACATTTAAAGACCGAGTATTGCTTCTTGAATATCCTGAACTTGTTTTTGAAGGAATGGTAATAGCTGGCTTTACAATTGGAGCAAAATTAGGAATACTTTATCTGCGCGGTGAATACGAGTATATGCTTCAACCGCTGAAGGATTATCTTGAAGTGATGAGAAAAGATAACCTGCTTGGAGAAAATATTCTTGGTTCTAATTATAGTTTTGATATTGTAATTCGTCTTGGATCCGGCGCTTATGTATGCGGAGAAGAAACTGCATTGATAGAATCGCTTGAAGGTCATCGTGGTGAAGCGCGTAACCGCCCACCTTATCCTGTTAATACCGGCTTTTGGGGCAAACCAACCACAGTTAATAATGTAGAAACACTTGCTTCAGTTCCACACATATTAATTAAAGGTGGAACTTGGTATGCAAAACATGGTACTGATAAATCAACTGGTTCCAAGTTGTTATCTGTTTCCGGTGATTGCGAAAAACCTGGAGTTTATGAATTACCATGGGGAACAAAGATTAAAGATTTATTAGAGATAGTTGGTGCAAAGAATACGAAAGCAGTTCAGATTGGTGGAGCTTCCGGAATTTGTGTTCCTAAATCTCAATTTGATAGAACACTTGCTTATGAAGATGTTGCCACAGGTGGCAGTATTATTATTTTTAATGAAAGCAGAAGTATGTTAAAAGTTCTTAAAAATTTTCTTGAATTCTTTGTAGAGGAATCTTGTGGACAGTGTACACCATGCAGAATTGGGAATGTTAAACTACTTGAATGTGTAAAGAATATAGAAAAAGGTGTTTATACTTTTGCCGAAATAAACAAGATGAAAGAATTAGGCAAAACAATGCAGGTTGCTTCTAAATGCGGATTAGGGCAATCCAGTCCAAATGCATTCCTTTCAATCTTAGAAAATTTTAAAGAAGAATTATTCAACAAAAATGGATTCGGAGGCAGGAATGGAAAGTAAAGATAAATTAAGAGCGCCGGTTAGCCAGAAGGCTCACATTGTTGAAAAGCCAAAAGATACCAGTGCAATTGGCGGTAAAGTAACAATTGAAATAAATGAAAAGAAAATTTCTGTTCCATTTGGTACTACAATTTTAGATGCTTGCAAGGAAAATCAAATTCATATTCCAACATTGTGTCATCATCCGGATTTATGTGTAGCCGGTGTTTGCCGTATTTGTGTTGTGGAAGTTGAAGGAATGAGAACACTCCAGGCTTCCTGCGCTTTTCCAATTACAAATCCAATTAAGATTAAAACATCTACTCCGATGGTAAGAAAAGCCCGCAGACATGTAATCGATTTACTTTTAAGCGAGCATTATGGTGAATGTTATTCCTGTTTCCGAAATCAGAATTGCGAATTGCAAGATCTGGCAAAAGAATATGGTGTTGATGAATACAACTTTGGACATGTTACTAAAGAAAAATATGAAGTTGATAAATCCTCAGCTTCAGTTATTCGTGATATGAACAAATGCGTTCTATGTAAACGCTGCGTAAGAACTTGCATCGATCTTCAGGAGGTTGGTGTGCTTGAAGCTATTAACCGTGGGCACGAAACACGCATTGGTACATTCCTGGATAAACCGCTTGCTGATGTAATTTGTATTAATTGCGGACAATGTATTAACCGTTGCCCAACTGCTGCTTTAAGAGCAAACGATCCTTCTGATGAAATTTGGGCTGCTATTGATGATCCTACAAAGCATGTAGTTATACAAACTGCGCCATCACCAAGAGCTGGGATTGGAGAGGAATTTGGATTAGAACCAGGTAACTCTCTAACAATGGAAATGAACACTGCATTAAGAAGAATTGGTTTTGATAAAGTGTTTGATACAAACTTCACAGCTGATTTAACAATTATGGAAGAAGGAACCGAGCTTCTTTTAAGATTGAAGCAAGCTTTAGTTGAAAAAGATTCCAATGTTAAACTCCCGCAGTTTACTTCTTGTTCACCAGGCTGGGTAAAATTTATCGAGCATTTTTATCCAGAATATTTAGATTATCTCTCAACTGCAAAATCTCCACAGCAAATGTTTGGTGCATTAATAAAAACTTTTTATGCAAAGGAAACTAAGATTGATCCTGCAAATATTGTTTCGGTTGCACTTATGCCTTGCTCAGCTAAAAAGTTTGAATGCAACAGACCAGAGATGACAGCTTCCGGTTATAAAGATGTTGATTATGGATTAACAACCCGCGAATTGGCAAAGATGATTAAAGAAGCTGGTATTTACTTACCAGAAATGCCCAAGAGTCATTTTGATGATCCATTTGGTGATGCATCTGGTGCAGGTTTAATTTTTGGTGCTACTGGTGGAGTTATGGAAGCTGCTTTAAGAACAGCTTACGAAATTGTAACAGGCAGACCAGTTCCATTTAAGAACCTTAACATTGAACCCTGCCGTGGATTTGATGGAATCAAACAGGCATCTGTTAAGTTAGAAGGTTGTGTACCGGCTTGGAGTTTTCTTGAAGGTGTTGATTTGAAATTTATGGTTGCTCACGGAACTGCGAACGCCAAGAAAGTTATGCAGATGTTACAAAAAGGTGAATTGAAAGATGTTCACTTTATAGAAATTATGGCATGCCCTGGTGGTTGTATTGGTGGCGGGGGTCAACCAATTCCAACTTCAATGGAGATAAGGAAGAAACGCGCACAAGCAATTTATGCAGAAGATGAATCTCTTGCACTTAGAAAATCTCATGAAAACGAACATGTAAAAAGTATTTATGAGACATTCTTAACAGATGGACCTTGCGGACATTTATCGCATAAACTATTGCACACGCATTATATTAAGCGTGGAAAGTATATTGCTTAACTTTAACAAGAGCCGGAAGAAAAATCTTCCGGCTTTCTTTTTGGTAAAATAAATGAATTATCGATTGATGGAAACTTGACATGCTGCATCCAATATTCTATTATTCCAGTGCTCTTTGGCAGTTGTTAGTACTTTTATTGTTAAATTCATTGCAATAGGTAGAAAATGGTTTCACTTGTACCATCCTGGGCGAAACATAATGATGAATTTTGGAATGCCATAAAAAAACGTAACCTATGGTTTATTCAGCTAAGATATGGTGCTGTTGTACTTCTTGTATTTCTTTTAATTGGTGTAAAATTTATTCTTCAACTACAATTAACAGAAACACAGCTTACCGCAATCATTTCAATTACTATTTGCATTCTTATTTATAATGTTTTGATTCATAAGATCAGACCCAAGATAAAACCAACAGGAAAATTTAATAATCTGCATCTTTCACTTATGCAAATGATTTTAGATTTGCTTGCTCTTACCTTACTAATTTACTATTCCGGTGGCATAGAAAATCCGCTCTATATGTTTTATATATTTCATATGATCATAGGAAGCTTGATACTACCTGGGGCGGTTATTTATACAATTGCTACAGTAGTTGTTATTTCTCTTTGGATGATAGCATTATTGGAATATAATGGAATTTTAATCCACCATGGTATTGCTGGGCTATTTTCACAACCAATTTATACCAATCACAATTATTTGCTGATGATTCTTTTCGTTTTTACAATTATGATGTACCTGAGTGTAGCAATTGCCAACAGGATCGCTCATCAACTTTACCAAAGGGAGCAGCAATTGAGAGAATCACTGAATAAATTGAACGAAGCAGAAAAAGCAAAACAAAGATATGTAATTGGAGTTGTGCACGAAATTAAAACTCCAATTGCTGCTGTAGAATCTTTTATTGAATTGATACTAAAAAATTATGTTGGTCCAATAAGCAAAGAAGTAGAGGAAAAACTATTAAGAGTTAAAATAAGAACAAATGAAGCTATCAAAATGATTAATAATGTGCTTCATATATCCAAGCTAAAGTTGCTTGATGAAATTTATGATGATGAAATAAATATTGTAGAAATAGTTGAAGGATTATTATCCAAACAAAATATTATTGCAGAATCAAAAGATATAAAATTAGAGTTTGAAAAATATTGCGATAATAATTCCAAAATTTTTGGTGATGCTGTGCTGCTGGAATTGGCGCTTTCAAATATCATTAACAATGCATTAAAATATGTAAGTTCAGGTGGACGAGTTGAAATAAGTCTAAAACCAGATGGAGATTATTGCCTTATTGAAGTTTGCGATAACGGAATTGGTATCCCAGAAACTGATCAGAAAAAAATATTCGAAGAGTTTTATCGTGCTTCAAATATTAAACATAAGGGATATGAAGGAACCGGTCTTGGGTTGTCTCTTGTAAATCAAATTGTAAAACGCCACAACGGAAATATTACAGTACAAAGTCCTTCTCGACTTCAAGACAAAGATAGACCTGGAACTTGTTTTACTATTAAAATACCTGTTAAAAAATTACCATCAGAAGAAGTAGTATTTACTAATTCTAATCTGAATTTGGAGAGCAAAATAATCTAAACCCTGCTGTATCCACACGAATTTTGTAAACTGCGTTTGTTTCATCTTCAGTAATGTAGAGAGTTTTCATATCAGCATCTGCAAATTCCAGGTTGCTGGGTTTTTTACCCGGTGTAATTATTTTTTGTTTAATTGAACCATCAGGTTTAACCACGTAAATTGCTTTACCACCAAAGTGTGCCACATATAAATTTCCTTCAACATCAAAAGCAATTCCATCCGGATCACCACCAGGAAGAATAATAAAAACTTCCGGCTCACCAAAAGTACCATCCTTTTTTAATCTAAATTTTAATACTCTTTCTTTTGCGGATTCACAGACATAAACAAATTTAGCATCGGGAGAAATAGCAATTCCATTTGGGAAACATAATCCAGTGTAAACAGGTTTTACCTTTTGTGTTTTCCTGGAAATCTGGTAAACAATTCCATCAGGATTGTTTTTATCATAAGATTTAGGATCTGTAAAATATAAATTTCCCTTACTATCAAATGCTAAATCATTCGGACGGTTAAATTTTTTTCCTTTATAACCAGAAGCTAATGAAAAACATTTCCCATCCATTGTAAATTTTAATATGGCTCCTTTTCCATATTCACAGGCATAAAGGCAGCCATCTTTATTCACAGTTAATCCATTAGTTTTTTCAAAACTGAATGGGGAAGAGGGAGCCACAATAAATGTATCGGGTTTTCCATTTCTTATTCTCGTTACCCAATTTCCATTACAATTGGAAACATATAAACTTCCTCTTCCATCCCATGCCGGTCCTTCAGGAAATTTTAAACTATCAGCTACTTTTATAAAATGGTGGTTTTCCGGTAAACTATCTTGTGCAAATGAGATTGTAATTGAAAATATTATTATGGTTAAAAACATAATAAGAATTTTTGTATTCATAAAATTATTTCTTTATTAATATTATTACTTAGTGCAAAAATATGAATTGCGTTGCATAATAAGAAATTAAAAATATTATATTGGTGTTGTATAGGAAAATAGCTTTTACTAACTTTACACCCGTAAGAAAGAAGAAGACAAACATTTGTCTTTGGCGCGTTCGTCTAGAGGCTTAGGACGCCGCCCTCTCAAGGCGGAGATCGCGGGTTCGAATCCCGCACGCGCTACTAAGTATTTAACTTTTATTGTTCCTGCTTATGCCTGTTTATTTATGGGTTAAGCAGGAATCTTTTTTTTATAGATGATAAATGAAACGATTTGAAAAACATATTTTCATTTGTGAAAATAAACGACCAATTGATCATCCACGTGGTTGCTGTTCAGATAAAGGTTCGCACGAAATAAAAGAAAAATTTAAATCCCGATTGAAAGAATTGGGATTAAATGCAACGGTTCGTGCCAATACTTCCGGTTGTTTGGATGCTTGCGAATTTGGACCTTCTGTTGTAATTTATCCTGAGCAGGTTTGGTATGGCAGAGTTAAACTGGAAGATGTTGAAGAAATAATCCAAAGCCATATTTTGAAAAGCAAACCTGTTGAAAGATTAAAAATAATAGATAAAAGATTTAATAGAGATGGCGAATAAAAAAGAAATACTTCACGCAAAAAAAATATTTGATCAGCTAAAGAAAGAATATCCGGTTGTAAAAGTTGCTCTCGATTTTGCAAATCCTTTCGAGTTGCTTATTTCAACAATACTTTCCGCACAAAGTACAGATGTTAGAGTAAACATTGTAACGGATGACCTATTCAAAAAATATAAGTCACCAAAGGATTATGTATCTGCTCCGCAGGAGGAGTTGGAAAAAGATATTTTCTCAACTGGATTCTACAAACAAAAAGCAAAAAGTATTAGAAATTGCTGCCAGGTTTTAATCGATAAATTTGGAGGAAAAGTTCCAGCAAATTTTGAGTTGCTAATTCAGTTACCTGGAGTTGGAAGAAAAACTGCATCGGTTGTTGCTGGAAATGGTTTTGGAATTCCTGCTATTGCTGTAGATACTCACGTTATCAGACTTTCTAATTTACTCGGCTTGGTAAATACAAATGATCCGGAGAAGATAGAACTCAAACTAAAGGAAATGCTCCCAGAAAAAGATTGGATAAATTCTTCACATTATCTTGTAACACACGGAAGAAATATTTGTATTGCAAGAAAACCAAAATGTGTTGATTGTATTATTGGAAAAATATGTCCAAGTTTTAATCCATTACCAACCACAAAAGTTAAATAGAGGTTTATTTGGAAAATCCAGCATCTAACAGAGATTTTTGTTTATCATTATTAAAAGAATACACAAGAAGTGAAAGTTTGTTGAAACATGCTTTTGCAGTAGAAACTTGTGTTAAAGCTTATGCTGCTAAATATAATGAAGATGAATTGTACTGGGGGAATGTTGCGTTGCTTCACGATTTTGACTATGAACGTTTTCCATCTGCAACTGAACATCCATATAAAGGTTCAGAAATTTTAGCTGAAAAAGGTTTTGATGAAAACTTCAGAAAAACTATTTTATCGCATGCCGATTATACAAATGTTCCAAGAGAAACTATATTAGCAAAAGTACTTTATGCCTGCGATGAACTTTCCGGTTTCTTAACTGCTGTTGCTTATGTTAGACCAAGCAAATCAATTGATGAAGTGGAAGTAAAATCTGTTAAGAAAAAATTAAAAGATAAAGCGTTTGCTCGTACAGTCAGCAGGGAGGATATTCAGAGAGGTGTTGAAGAGTTAGGTGTTCCGATTGACGAGCACATTCAATTCTGTATAAATGCAATGAAGGGGAAAAAAGAGTTGTTGGGACTTTAATTTTCTTTAGAATTTATAAATTATGACTTGACATTGACTACCATTGTTTGCTATTTTTGAACAAAACATAAAGGACCGCATAGAGAATTTTGCTACTATCTTTCAACAGTTGAGTTAGTTTATCATCTAAAACTCCAAGTTATTGGATTATAGTTGTAATAATCATGAAAAGCAAAATCTCTTTAATATTTTTACCATTCTTATTTACTATTCTTTGTGCTCAACAAGATTTTAAAGTAATATCTTCATCGAAAAATTCATTGATCATTGAATATAAACCGCATTACGATTCATCTTACGTTCAAATTAACAATGAAAAATATCTTAAGTTAAGTTTAAAAATTGGCAACCAACAGTTGAATAGTGAACCTGGTTTGCCAGAAATACCTGTTAGGGTAATGACTGTTGGTGTACCTTCAGAAACCGGAAATACAATTCAAGTTATTGGATCTTCATATGTAGAAAAAAATGCAAAACTTTCGCCAGTTCCTAAAGCAATTATGGAAGATGGTTTGTTGTATTATTCTTATGATGTGAAGGAAAATTATTCTCAGAAGTCTGCAAGTGAATTAGTTAGTTTTAGTGATTTTGGTTTAACAAGAAATCTTCCTGTTCAATCAATCACTATTTCTCCAGTTCAATTTGAGCCTATACAATATGTAATAAGATTATATACGAAAATTATTTTTAGGATAAACTTTGCAGCTTCAAAATCTGCTGCTAATGTTGGCACAGATGATTTTAATAAAGATGCAGTAATAAATTATGGTGTAGCTAAAAATTGGCAGATTGAAACATCTTCATTATTAAAGAAACAAATTGTTAATAACAGTGTGCTATCTTCCGGAAAGTGGTATCGGTTTGAAACCCCGGATGAAGGAATTTATATAATTAACAAAACAACTCTGGCAGCAATTGGAATTGATCCTGCAACAGTGGACCCACGAACAATAAAAATTTATAATAACGGTGGCAAGGTTTTATCAGAAAATATTTTAACAGCTCGCCCACAGGATTTAGTTGAAAATGCAATTTTTGTTAATGGGGAATCTGACGGGAAATTTGATGATGGTGATTATATTCTTTTTTATGGCAGAGGAATAAATTTTTGGGAATATGATGCAACTACTAAAAAAGTTATTCGGTTTTATCATAATTATTCCAGGCAAAATTATTATTGGATTACATATGGTGGTAATACCGGTAAAAGAATGGAATCCAAATCAAGTTTAAACTCCACACCGGACAATACACAACTAACTACAGATGCTTATTACAGTTGGGAAGAAGATAAAGCAAAAATACTGCCTAGCGGCAGATTATATGTTGGAGATGAATTTACTGAGGTTCAAAGAGTGAGGCAATATCCAATTAAACTGGATGGTATTGTAAGCGGTTCAACAGTCTCTTATCGTTTCAATTTTGCCAACAGATCCGAACTGGATGTTCCATTAAAAATTGATGAGAACGGAACAAATATTTATTTTGGAACTCTGTTTGGACTTGGTATAGGGAATCTTGAAAACGCAGAAGGATTACATGGAACTCAATTAACAATCAATACTTCTTTTCACGGGGCATTACCAGATGATAGAAGTTTGCTTAGGATGGATTATGAACCAACCCGTTCTCCTTCGATTGGATACTTGAATTATTATGAAATTTATTACAATAGGAATTTAACTGCTGCAAATAATGAATTACAATTTTATTCACAACCGACTCCCGGAATTACTGAGTATCATTTATCCGGATTTCCATCAAGCGACATTAAAATTTTTGATATAACTAATTTTTCTGACGCGAAATTAATTTCTGAAACACACATTAGTGGAGGCGACTGCGTTTTTCAATCTTCTGAAGTTAATAATTCAATTAGCAAATATTTAGCAATTGGTAATTCAGTTTACAAAACACCAATCAATTTTACTTCAATTGATAATTCCAATTTGCATGGAATTGCAGATGGAGCAAAGTTTATCATTATTACAAATAGCTTATTTAAAGAGCAAGCTGAAAGATACAAGGTTTATAAAGAATCAAATTCTCTTACAAAAATGTCCACAGTTGTAGTGGAAGTGGATAAGATTTTTAATGAATTTTCCGGTGGTTTGCAGGATGTGAGCGCCATCCGTGATTTTATTAAATATGCATATGATAACTGGAATATAAAACCGGAATATGTTCTTCTTTTTGGTGATGGCGATTATGATTATAAAAATGTTGAAGAGAAAAGTCAGAATTTTGTAATTCCTTATGAATCACTTGATTCTTTTAGCGCAATTGGTTCATATTGTTCAGACGATTTTTACGTGTACGTATCGGGTAACGACAGGAAAGTGGATTTAGCAATTGGAAGGCTGAATGTAACAACTGTATCAGAAGCCAAAGATATGGTTGATAAGATAATCCGTTACGAAACTCAATCAGAGTTTGGTTTATGGCGAAATCTTATTACGCTGGTGGCGGATGATGAGATTGGCGCAAAAAAAACTGATGAAAGTTCACTTCACACAGGTCAATCAGAATCTTTAAGTTCTTCCTACATTCCTTCATCTTATGATCAAAAGAAAATTTATTTGACAGTTTATCCAACAGTTGAAACAGCAATTGGAAGAAGAAAACCTTCTGTTAATAAAGCTATAATAGAAGCTGCTAATGAAGGGACTGTTATTATGAATTGGATAGGTCATGGTAATCCCGATGTTTGGGCTCACGAATATGTGTTTGAAAAGAGTGTTACTATTCCACAGATGCTAAGCGATAAATATTTCTTTTTAACAGCGGCTACTTGCGATTTTGGAAGGTATGATGTCCCTGGAATCCAAAGCTCCACAGAATTAATGATTCTTAAACCTGATGGCGGTTCTATTGGTACTTTTAGTGCTGCGCGTACAGTTTACGCTCAAGATAATGCAGCCATCAACCAGGAGTTTTATTCAAATCTGTTCCGGAAAGATTCCTTGAATCTCATCTCTACAATTGGTAAGGCTTATTACCTTACAAAACTTGAATATTTCGCAGGAATTTCTAATAATGATTTAAAATTTCATTTATTTGGTGATCCAACATTAAGATTATTGGTCCCGCAATTACCGTCAAAAGTTGATTCTATAAATGGATCTGCATTAACTTCTAAAATAAATATCAAAGCATTATCAAATATCAAAATTGATGGAACTGTTAGAACTCCGCACGGGCAATTGGATAATAACTTTAATGGTGAGGCAGTAATAAGCGTTTATGATTCTGAAAGGTTAGTACTATTAACAAATATGCATAATTACCCGATGACTGTGCAGGGTGGTGTGATTTATAAAGGAAGAGTATCAGTAATCAACGGGAAATATTCAACTTCGTTCATAGTTCCTAAAGATATTTCCTACGAAAATAAATCTGGGAAAATTGTTGGTTATTTAAGTAATTCTTCAAGCGATGCAATTAGTTTTTCAGACAGTATAATTGTTGGAGGTACTGATTACTCAATTACTGATGATAAAAAAGGACCAGAAATGGAAATTTCCTTTGATAATGCTGCATCTGAAAATTCTTATTTAGTAAATTCAGATTGCACTTTGTTGGTTAAGCTTAAAGATCAAACCGGACTTAATACAACCGGTAATGGTATTGGTCATACACTTTCTGGAATATTGAATGAGAATGAAAATGCACCATTGGATTTTACAAATTATTTTGTTGGAGATTTGAATGCTAATGGTAAATCAGGTTTTATCAAATATAACTTCTATGGATTGGATTTTGGTGATTATAAAATTCAGGTAAAAGCCTGGGATGTTTTTAATAATTATTCTTCTGCAGAAAAAACTTTTACAGTTGTAAATGGCAGCGACCTTGTATTAAGAGATGTTGTTAATTATCCAAATCCATTCAGATCAAACACAACGTTTACCTTTCAACACAATTTATCTCAACCTGTTAGTCTAAAAATAAAAGTTTATACAGTAGCTGGCAGATTAATTAAAGCATTGGAGGAATCAAATATTTCTGATAAATTTGTAAAGGTTGATTGGGATGGACGTGATGATGATGGAAACACAATTTCTAATGGGGTTTACCTTTATAAACTTATTGTTAAAACTCTCGACGGAAAATTAAATAGAGAAGTGCTGGGTAAACTGGCGGTTATTAAATAGTTAATTTGTTATTTAGATTATTATTGGAGGATCGATATGAAAGTCTTATTAAGACTTGTTTTAGTTGGAATAATTGTAATTGGATTCAATAAAATTTCCTTTGCTCAAGGCGGAGAATCAGCAGTCCCATTTCTGCTTCTTGCCCCGGATTCAAAGTCTGGTGGATTAGGCGAATCGGGTGCTGGTTTAGCTGATAATTCTTCAGCAATTTTCTGGAATCCTGCTGGACTTGCTTTCCAGACAGGTACTGAATTGAGCATAACACATAGTAACTGGCTTCCTCAATTTAAGTTGGATTTGTTTTACGATTATTTAACCTACAAGCAATATATGGAAGAAGTTGATGGTACAATTTCTGGCAGTATTACTTATATGAATTTTGGCGAATTCATTCAAACCGGGGAAACAGGACCAGATGAAATTGGAAGGTTCAGATCTTTTGATGCTGCATTAACTCTTGGTTATGCAACAAAATTGCACCCAGACTGGGGACTTGGTTTAAACTTCAGAGTAATTCACAGCAGGCTTTCCGGAAAAATTAAAGTCGGCGAACAGCTTGGAGAAGGAAGTGCAACATCAGTTAGTTTTGATATTGGAGGAATGTGGAGACCATCAAGTTTAGTTATTCCATTTACTGATGAAGATCTTGGCAATCGATTTAGTATGGGAGTTAATTTAAGCAACATTGGACCCAAAATTTATTACATCAACAAAGCTCAGGCGGATCCAATCCCAACAAATTTTAGGTTAGGTTTTGCTTATAAAATTCTTGATGATGAATATAACTCCTTAATTTATACACTGGACTTTAGCAAATTGCTGGTAAATAAAATTAAAACTAAAGTTGTTGGTGTGGGAGTAGATGGTAAAGATTCCACAATAACGATAGGCGATAGAGATGAGTTTTATAAAGCTATTTTTACAGCTTGGGGAGACCAGCCATTTAGTGAAGAACTTAGAGATATTATAACTTCGATGGGATTAGAATTTAATTATGGAAAGCCAGGTGATTTTCTTTTTGCTTTAAGAGCCGGTTATTTTTATGAAGATCCAGCTTATGGCAATAGAAAATTCATAACATTTGGTGCTGGTATCCGTTATGATTTGTATGGATTTGATTTCAGTTATCTAACTACTTCAGTTTTTAAAGGTGCAGAAAATCATCCTTTGAATGATACAATGCGATTTACTTTACTAATAGGCTGGGGCGCAACTGTACAACCAAAAGGATTACCACGCGGAATATAATAATTATGCGATCACTCATTCTAACTTTTCTAATTTGTTTGGGCAGTTTATCTGCCCAAACATTTATTGGACGAATCAATCCTTTTCCGGAATCAGCACCATCTAAAATATCTTTTGGTGATACGCTAAAAATTTTAGCAGTAATGGCAGATTTCCAGGAAGATAAGGATGCAGCAACTTATGGAACTGGAAAATTCGGATCAATTTATTCTTCGGATTATGGAACAAAAATATTAGATCCTTTACCACACGATAAAAATTACTTTCAGAATCATTTAGAATTTGCAAAAAATTATTTTAGAAAAGTATCCAAAGGTAAAGTTACAATTGGATACGAAATGCTTCCGGATATTTTCACTGTTTCCAAAACAATGAGAAATTATTCTCCACCAACTAATTCTGACGATTTATCAGCTTTGGGTAATTTCTCTAAAGAAATCTGGCAAATTGTTGCTGCTTCTAATCCTTCAATTAAATTTTCTGATTATAATATTTTCTTAATCTTCCATTCTGGTGTTGGAAGAGATATATCTTCCACCGGAAGTCTTGGTACTGAAAAAGATTTACCTTCAGTTTATCTTAGCGATAAAGCTTTAAAAAATATATTTAATGGTGATTTGACAGGACTTCCGCAAAACAAGGAAGGAAAATATAATACAATGATCATCCCTGAAACTGAAAGCAGGGAGAGTACAAGTTTTGATATTAGTTCTCTACTTCAGCTTTCAATTAATGGATTGATCGTATCAAGCATTGCCAGCCATATTGGATTACCGGATTTGTTTGATACAAAAACAGGCTTAAGTGCTATTGGGCGCTTTGGGTTGATGGATGGACAATCAATCTTTACTTATTCCGGGGCATTCCCTCCGGAACCATCTGCCTGGGAAAAAATTTATTTGGGCTGGGAGCAACCGATTGAATCAGGTATTGACAGCAAATCAATTAGCATTGTAGCAAACCTTGCTGCAACATTAAACGATACTACCATTTTAAAAGTGCCAATCAACTCTACAGAATATTTTCTTGTGGAAAATAGAAACCGGGATGTAAATAAAGATGGCTCAAAGATTTCCTATGTTGTTGGTAATGAACTTAGAACAAAAATATTTCCAAATGATATGACGGGATTCTATAGCTGGAATATTGATTCCTTAAGTGGAGTAATTACTGATGTAGATGAATATGATTGGGCTTTGCCGGGTAGTGGTATTATTATCTGGCATATTGATGAAAATGTGATAAATGCAAATTTAGCTGATAACAAAATCAATATAGATAAATTTCATCGTGGAGTAGATGTAGAAGAAGCAGATGGAGTACAAGATATTGGTGAAAAATTTCAAACGATTTTTGGTTATGAAGTAATTGGAGAGGGAACCGAGCAGGATTTATGGTATAAAGGAAACAAAGCAAAACTTTATAAAAATAAGTTTACTAAAGACACACAGCCAAACACAAACTCATACTCAGGTGCAAATAGCTTAATTAGTTTTACAGAATTTTCTCCAATAAGCAACAGGATGAGTTTTAAGTTGAGTTGGGGGGATTCTCTAATCAAACCGGTTATTAGCAGGCGATTACTTAATAATAATTCAATTATTGTTTCTGATGAGAGTAATCCAAGAATATATTCAATTTCCAATAATTACATTTTAGTTTTAGCAAATGACGGAAGTATTATAGATTCTGTTACTGTTGGATCTATTAATCTCAGCTACTCCGCATTGATTAATAATAATAATTCAAATATTATTTTATTTTCTTCATTCCAAAATTCAACGGGCAAAGGAATATTATCCATACTTGTTGATGATATTAAAAGTAATAAAAGAAGTTTATACAATCCGATAATTCAATCTTTTTCATCTCTACCTGTAATTAGAAATACCTCGGATGGAAATTATGAAGTGGTTTTAGGTACGGATAACGGCAAAGTATATTTTTATTCATTAGAAAGCTTGATTAGCAATCAGGTTCCAGTTCCAACAGATAGTTTAATTCTGGAACCATATTACAATATCTTTAGAATAGCAGCGGATAAAGATTTTTATTCTCTTTTATTATCGGACAATAGAGTGGAAGGATCTCCTTCATCAACTTTATATGAATCTTCGGGAAAATATTTTCTTTTAAATGGACAGGAAGGGGATTTAGTTTTGACTAAGGATAAATCAGGGAACTATCAAACAATAATTGGTCTTTATGAAGACAAATTTTATTTGATCCAAAATGGAAAGCAAACAACCACTTTTAATTCGGCAACTTCACCTACAGGTAGTCGCAATGTTTTTTCAATGGGTGATTTATTAGGAGATGGAAATAATTATATTTTTTCCGTTAATAGCGGAAAGCTGGAAGCATTAAATTTAACCGGCGGGCAGGCAAACAATTTCCCATTTATTGATCCTCAAGGTATTGGCTTTGAAGGAACTCCGTTGATTGTTGATTTTGCAGGTGATAATAATTCAGAAATTATAACCTA
The DNA here is from genome assembly GCA_026390815.1 of Ignavibacteriales bacterium. Classification (NCBI taxonomy): domain Bacteria; kingdom Pseudomonadati; phylum Ignavibacteriota; class Ignavibacteria; order Ignavibacteriales; species Ignavibacteriales bacterium. The sequence goes on from JAPLFH010000015.1 coordinate 58,615, forward strand.
TACCCAGGACGGAAGAATCTTTGCAATTGATGGTGGAAGTGGGAAAGTAGTTAATGGTTTTCCAATTTCTGTAGGAGAATCTTTAAGTTCTACACCAGTATTTTTTAATGATAATGGTAAGGCATCACTTGCAGCTATAACTAACACCAATCATCTTTATGTTTGGAATATTAGTTTAGTTGCAGGAACACCATATTGGGCAAGTGAGAATGCGGATAATTTAAATTCTTCTTTCGTTCCAGCGGCAAGTTCTGCAAACGCTATTAATTCTTTCTTTCCAAAAGAAAGAGCTTACAACTGGCCTAATCCTGTTTATGAAGATGTTACAAACATAAGATATTTTGTTGGAGAAGATTCTAAAATAAATATTAAGATTTTTGATCTGGCTGGCGGCTTTGTAACTGAGTTGAATGATTTTGCCCGAGGTGGATTTGATAACGAAACAGTATGGAATGTTAAAGACATACAGAGCGGAGTATATTTTGCAAGAGTTGAAGCGTCAGGTTCATCCGGCAAAACAGAAAATAACATAATTAAAATTGCAGTCATCAAATAATACATACATTTACAAATTCCATCTGCACAAGATAAAATAATCTGTGTTATAATTTTTATTTATCTACAAATAAAAATTGATGATACAGATTGAGCGGATAAACATCGATATAAAACAAGTATGAAAAAACTTTTATTCCTGATTCCCGGCATGATTTTTCTAATTAACCTAAAGTTGTTTTCGCAATTCACTGAGTTTCATCCAGAATTGAATTGGCAGACGATAAAAGGGAAGCACGTTGTGGTTCATTACCACGAGGAAGCTGAAAGATCTGCAAGGACAGTTTTGAAAATTGCTGAAGAAGTTTGGGGTCCGATTACATCGCTTTATCAGTATGAACCTGAAACAGTTCACTTTGTTATAAAAGATATTGATGATTACTCTAATGGTGCTACTTATTTCTTCGATAACAAAATTGAAATCTGGGCTTCAGCATTGGATTTTGATTTGCGTGGTTCGCATAACTGGTTGCGGAATGTTATCTCGCACGAATTTACTCACATGGTGCAGATTCAGTCATCGCTTAAAACTTCCCGCTCATTCCCGGCATTGTATCTTCAGTTTCTAAATTATGAAGACAAAAGAAGACCAGATATTCTTTACGGTTTCCCAAATGTTATTGCCTCTTTTCCTTTAGCGGGAATAAACGTTCCAGCTTGGTTTGCGGAAGGTACAGCCCAATATATGCGGAAGGAATTTAATTATGATAACTGGGATACGCACCGCGATATGATTTTAAGAAGTTATTCCCTCGATGGGAATATGTTAACCTGGAATCAAATGGGTGTGTTTGATAAAACGAGTCTTGGTAATGAATCAGTTTACAATTCTGGTTTTTCACTTACTCGCTATATAGCAGAAAAATACGGAGAAGATAAATTAAGACAAATCAGCAAAGCTCTTGGTAGCTTCGGTAATTTCACCATCGATGCCGCTATTAAGGATGCAATTGGGAAAGACGGCAGGGAAGTTTATGATGAATGGAAAGATTATCTTACAAAAGATTATGAAAAGAAAATTTTTGATGTTAAAACAAATTTGGTAACTGGAGAAATGATTGGTAAAGAAGGATTTGGAAATTTCTATCCAGCTTTTTCATCCGATGGAAGCAAAATTATTTATTGCTCGAATAAAACTAACGATTACTTCAGTCTATCTTCGCTTTATCTTTATGATCTGGTAACAAAAAAAGAGAAAATGATTACACCGGAAATTCGTTCAACATTAAGTTGGATCCCAAACATTAATAAAATTGTTTATGCCAAATTAAGTGAAGATAATCCTTCCTGGACGAACATTCATGATCTTTATTTCTATGATCTTGATAAGGAAGATGAAACAAGATTGACCAAAGGGATGCGAACAAATCAACCATCTGTTTCTAAAGATGGTTCCAAAATAGTTTTTGTTTTCCAAAAGGATGGAACAACAAACATTGGAACGGTTGATATTGACGGTAAGAATTTTAAACGACTTACTTTTTTTGAAAACGGCGAACAAGTCTTTAATCCAAAATTTTCTAATGATGACAAATTTATTGTATTCGATTATGCTTATACAAACGGACGCGATATTGCCAAAGTAAATCCAGATGGTTCTGGATTTGATTTTTTATTGCAATCAAAAACTGATGAACGAAATCCTGTTTTTGGAAAAGATGGAAAGCTTTATTATTCAAGCGATGAAACTGGCATATTTAATATTTACTCAATGGATTTAATCACCAAAGAAAAACATCAACTTACAAATGTTATTGGCGGCGCGTATATGCCGGATGTTAATTCAAAAGGTGAAATTGTTTATTCCGGCTATACTTCTGAAGGATACAAAATATTTTTGCTCCCAACTGAAGAACAAGTTAAAGTTGATTCCTCAAAAAAATATCATTCAGTTGAAGAATCCGAATTATCAGTACAAAAGAAAAATAGTGATATTCAGAACTTCGATCTAAATGGACTTGTTAATTATAATGATAAAGAAATCCAGGATTACAAGAGTGAGAAATATTCCGGAGCATTTACAAAGCTTACATTTTTTCCATTCATTCGATACGACAACTACAACACTTCCAATAAAGCTTACGAAAAAATAAAACCGGGACTTTACATTTCATCTACAGATATGCTCGATAGATTTTCGTTGTTTGCAGGCGGCTCAATAAACTCACGTTGGGAGCGCGACCTTTTTCTAACATTCAATTATAGAAACAAACTACCATTGCTTTTTAATATAGGAATCAAACCAGAACTATCTTTGGAAGTTTACAGCATTTCCAGGAAAGCAAGTGCGGATTTGCTTGATGGTGTTGATACAACCAGTACAGGTGTTGTGACATATGATCTTAAAATTCCAATCGATGTTACATATGATCTTTTTGAATTTGATATTGTTGCCAGCCATAGAATATTTAGCCGAGGAAACGATTTGGAGTTTAGGTTTATTTTCAGTCAGTACAAAAGCACTATTGGAAGTTTTGTATACAAAGATGTAGATCAAAATGCTCAATTATCCCAAAAATTTATTGATACGTATTTAATTGGTCGGAATTTCCAGGCAAAGTACAAACATACTGCCTGGCTTCCTTACGTTGATGATGATATAAATCCTGTAGGTAGAGAAGTTGAATTGCAGTATAACTATGAGATGAATAATTTTAATCCCAATAGTAATTATGAGATTAAAGATGGAGTAATAAAATCCATTTATGATAAATATAATTTCCATCGCCTGGAATTGAATTGGAAAGAAAATGTTCAGTTATGGAAAGGACACACAATTGCTGCACGTTTTAGGGCTGGTTCAATTTTAGGTAAAACAATGCCAGACTTTTTTGATTATTATCTTGGCGGTTTAATTGGAATGAAATCGTATCCGTTTTATTCAATCAACGGAAATAGAGTTGGATGGTTAAATTTAACTTACAGGTTCCCACTTTTCAAAAATATTGATTATAAGTTCGGAATGTTTTATTTGGATAAAATATTTCTTTCAGTATATGGAGATTTGGGAAATGCATGGAATGAGAAAATGCCAAGTTTAAATACATTTAAAAAAGGTGCTGGTGCAGAAGTTCGTTTCAAGCTAAATTCCTTTTATTTGTTTCCAACAAGTGTATTTGTAAATGCATCCTATGCATTCGATGAAGCAAATAGAACAGTTAGAAATGAATTAGTTAAGTACGGAAAAGAATGGCAGTTTTATGGCGGCATCCTTTTCGATTTCAGTTTTTAAGTATTTTCAAGAATAATTTACCGGTGCTTTCGGGTTCAGCTAAAAATATTTTCGTAAGGCAGATAAAATGAAAAATCTAATAATTGTATTATTTTTTTTTACTTCTGGAATATCATTATTTCCACAACAAGGTGATTCAACCAAATTATTCCTTTCTGGCAATCTAAGAATTGATTCCAGGATTACGGCAAATAATATGGATGTAATTCCAAAACCAGTTTTAATTGAGAGCGAAAATAAAAAATCACCTTTTCTTGCAGGTGCAATGTCTGCTGTTATTCCAGGTGCTGGTGAAGTATATGCCGGCAGCTATTGGAAAGCTGCAATATTTGTGGCAATAGAAGCCGCAGCAATTTATGCAAATATTATTTATAATAAAAAAGGTGATGATGCTACATTAGAGTTTCAAAAATTTGCTGATGAGCATTGGAATGCAAGTCGGTACGCTGATTGGTTAACTAAATATTCCGCAGAACTTGGAATTACAACTACCATTAATTTAACAAAAGTTGAACAACATGAATTTTCCACGCTTAATGCAGCAGAGAGCCAGGTGAAAGTGACGGACGCAAATGGAAAACAATTAGCTTTTTCACACGTTCTACCGTCTTATCATTCGCAGCAGTATTATGAACTAATTGGTAAGTACCACCAGTTTAATCATGGTTGGGATGATTCCGATCCAAATTCTTCTGAGTGGATAAATAACTTATCACCACGCTTTGATCAGTATGCTGCAATGCATATTAAACCAGATGACACATTTTACAAATATGCTTCAATTACTATTGTAGCCATAGTAATAAATCACCTTATAAGTGTTGCTGATGCAGTTTGGACGACAAGCAGGTATAATAAAAATTTGACCGCAAATCTTGAGATTAAAAAAATGGAAAATCAATTTGCTGTAGAATATTATCCTCAATTAAATGTTAAATTTACATTATGAATTAAATGTTAGAGCTTAAAATGATTCAAACATCAATTAAAGATAAAAGCGATTACTTAAAAGGACTTCTTGTTTTGTCCAAAAAGGATAGAAGTTTATCTTCTGAAGAAAGAACAATAGTTAAGGAAGCTGGAAACAGGCTAGGATTTGCTTCTGATTTCATTAATGAATCATTATTTAATTTACTCCAAAACAAAAATATTGCGGAAGAACCAATTCAATTTTCAAATAAGGAAATGGCTGAGACATTTATTAGTGATGGATTAGCAATTTGTTTTTGCGATACTGAAAATCCGGCAGAGGAATTGAACTGGCTAAAGAAAGTTGCTGAGATTAATCAAATAGATCTTCGTTGGTTGGAAAATGAAATAACAAAAAAAAGAAAATTGAAAATTCGTAATCTTAAATAAGAATAATTAAAATGAAAGAACCGATTGTTGTAATTGTTGGAAGACCAAATGTGGGCAAATCTACTTTATTTAACAGGCTTACTGGTAAGAATGAAGCTATAGTTGATGACGTAAGCGGTGTTACAAGGGATAGAAAGTTTGGTGAAGTTGAATGGGCTGGAAAAGAATTTAAAATTATTGATACTGGTGGATATGTACCTGCCTCTCCCGATCTTTTTGAAACAGCGATTAGAGAACAGGTTGAAATTGCAATTGAAGAATCTGATTTAATTTTATTTATTGCTGATGTAAAGCAAGGGGTAACACCGTTTGATTATGTAATTGCAGACCTTCTGCGGACATCAAATAAAAAAACAATTCTAATAATAAATAAAGTTGACTCCGCCAAAGATGAACCAAGCCTGGCAGATTTTTACAGATTAGGATTGACGGATCTTTATGATATTTCCGCCCAAGGAGGCAGAAAGATTGGAGACCTTCTTGATGAAATAATTGATAAATTAGAATTTCCAGAAGAAAAACAAAAAGATGCAAGAATAAAAATTGCAATTGTTGGTAAACCAAATGTTGGCAAATCTTCGCTTACAAATGCGTTACTCGGCTTTGATAGAAGCATTGTAACCAACATACCAGGAACTACCAGAGATAGTATTGATTCAATTCTTAAATATTACTCAGAAGAATATATTCTGGTTGATACGGCAGGTTTACGCAAGAAAGCCAAAATACAGGAAAGTATAGAATTCTATTCAACTGTAAGAACGCTTAAAGCTATTGGTGATTGCGATATATCAATCATAATAATAGATGCACAAAGTGGATTAGAAAAACAGGACCAGAGAATTATTGATGAGGCTGTTAGCAGAAGAAAGGGAATCATAATCGCTATTAACAAATGGGATTTAATTGAAAAAGATTCTAATACAGCACGGAAACAAGAAGATTTGTATCGGGAAAAGCTTGGTTCAATCGATTATGTTCCATTCGTATTTATTTCTGCGTTAACCAAACAGCGTATTTATAGTTTGATTGATCTATCAAAAAAAGTATATGAAGAAAAAAATAAAAAAATTGCGACTAGTGAATTAAATGAGATTATGCTAAAGGAAATATTGAATTTTCCGCCACCATCAAGTCCAACAGGAAAGGAAATAAAAATAAAATATGTTACTCAGGTTGGTCAAAACTACCCGATATTCCTCTTCTTTACAAATGAACCCAAATATATAACAGATAATTATAGACGTTATTTGGAAAAGACAATCCGTAAACATTATGGTTTTGCTGGCGTACCTTTTACAATGAGTTTTAGGTCTAAATAATATTTATTGCATTAACATTTTTAGCTAAAAACTGTAATTAGTTTACCGCCCGCCTTTTTTATTTAACTGATTTTGTTAAATTTAAATCCAGTTTAATAAATAATGATTTTAAAAAAATAATCACAGCATTCTAAATTAAAATGAAAAATTTTACCCTGGTTGATCATCCAATAATAAAACGTGATATGACTACACTGCGTGACAAAAATACTTCTCCATATTTCTTTCGTTTAGCATTGCAAAGAATAGCTTCGGTTCTTGCTATGGAAATAAGTAAAGATTTTAATCTGAACGAAATTGATATAGAAACTCCATTAGAAAAAACAAAGGGATATGAGTTAGTTCAGGAAGTAGTGTTAGTTCCAGTATTGCGTGCAGGATTAAGCATGGTAAATTCATTTCTTGAGATATTGCCAGAAGCAAAAGTTGGTCATATTGGTATTCAAAGAAATGAAATTACGCTTGAACCTATGGATTACTATTATAAAACGCCGCCGAATATAAAGGAATCAATTGTGATTTTAGTTGATCCCATGCTTGCAACTGGTGGAAGTAGTGCTGCTGCATTAAAATTTCTTAAAGAAAGAGGAGCAAAAAATTGTATTTTTGCTTGTTTAGTTGCAGCACCACAGGGGGTTGAAAAAATAAATAATACTCACCCAGAAGTTAGAATTTTTTCCGCATCATTAGATAGAACTCTTAATGATAAAGGTTACATTTTACCAGGCTTAGGGGACGCAGGGGATAGAACGTTTGGTACACTATAAAATATTCCTATTTATTTTATTACCTGTTATAATCTGGGCTCAAAAATATCCAGATCCACAAGTTGATAAATTACTTTCAAGTGGAATCAATTCTATTATGGAACAGGATTATGATGAAGCTCTTCAAATATTTAATCGATTAAACATAGAATATCCAGAATTACCATTAGGAAAAATTTATTCCGCAGCTGTTTATATAACCAGGGCAGAAGATTATGGTAAAGAATTTGACCGATCCCAAATTGAAGTTTATCTGAATCAAGCAGAACAACAATCCGCTGTATTATTTGAAAAAAATAATAATCTCTGGAATCAATATTTTTTAGCTTTGTCAAAAGGTTATCTCGCTTATTATCATTTGTTAAACAAAGATTATCTTTCTGCTCTATCAGATGGATTAAAATCGATTAAGCTTTTTGAAAAAAGTATAGAGATTGATTCCTCATTTTTTGAAGCTTACATTGCAATAGGAAGTTACAAATATTGGAAGAGTGAAAAAACTGAATTCCTTAACTGGCTTCCTTTCGTTTCTGATGAAAGACAATTAGGAATAAAAACACTTAAAAAAGGATTAGAAATTCCAACCTATAATCATTTTCTCGGAGTGAATTCATTAGTTTGGATTTATATAAATCTTGGTAAGTATACAAATGCAATAAATTTGTGTAACGAAGTCTTAAAGAAATATCCATCAAATAGAACGTTTAAACGGAGTTTGGGAAGTGCTTATGCAAGAATTAATATAAAGAAGGCTATATCAATTTATTATGAACTTCTAAAATCTTATACTGAAATAAAGGGAAACAATCACTATTATGAAATAGTAATAAAATATATAATTGCCAAACAATATGTTAAAATTGGTGATGTAAAATCAGCACTGAAACTATGTAATGATATTTTAAGTATAAAAGATTTGGATAACTATGTGGCAAAAAAAACAAAAGAAAGACTTGAGAAGGTAAGAACTTTACAAAGAGAATTAATTCTTAAAGAAAATAAATGAACGATATTATTATTGATTTTCCCTTTATTATTATATATTAGCAAAACAATTAGAACAATAAGACTGTGATTACTTCATTAAAAAATAAAAAAATGTTAGATGATTTATTGGAATTATGCCGGCATAATCTGCCAAGCGTTAATGAAGAATTGATAACTAAAGCTTTCGAATTAAGCGTTGAAGCCCACAAAAATGATTTTAGAGCCTCTGGTGAACCGTATTTCAGTCATCCTTACGAAGTTGCTATGATTGTAGCTAAAGAAATTCCTCTAGATGATATTTCTGTAATTAGTGCGCTGCTCCACGATGTAATTGAAGATACAGAATTTGACTTACAATTTTTAGTAAAAGAATTTGGAAAGGAAGTTGCAGAAATTGTTGATGGTGTTACAAAAATTGGCGGTATTTTTAAAGGGCAAGACATAACGCAAGCAGAAAATTATAGGAAACTGCTTCTTTCTATGGTAAAAGATATACGAGTTATACTTGTTAAATTTGCTGATAGACTTCATAACATGCGCACTTTGGAATTCGTTAATCCTGAAAAGCAGAGAAGAGTTGCCCGTGAGACATTAGAAATATACGCACCTTTTGCAAATCGTTTTGGTCTAGCTCGTATTAAGATGGAATTGGAGGATCTTGCCTTTAAGTATTTGAATAAGGAAGCTTACGATGATTTGGTAAGGAAAATAAAAAATAAACGTAAGGAACGGGAAACTTATATTTCTAAATTTAATGCACCCATTATTGAAAGACTGAAAGAACACAATATTGTATTTGATATCAGTGGCAGACCAAAACACCTATATAGCATTTATCGTAAAATGATAAAAAGAAACAAACCATTTGAAGAAATTTATGATTTGTTTGCAGTAAGAATACTATTGGAAAGTAACGATTCGAATGAATGTTACTATGTATTAGGCGTAATTAATCAAATCTATATTCCTGTACCGGATCGGTTTAAGGATTATATTTCAATTCCAAAAACTAACAATTACCAATCGATTCATACAACAGTAGTTGGACTTGATGGAAAATTAGTAGAAGTACAAATCAGAACTCGCAAGATGCATGAAATAGCAGAAAGAGGTGTGGCTGCTCACTGGAAATACAAGGAAAATAAATTATCAAATGATGTTGAACTTGAAAAGTGGGTTAATTGGGTAAGAGAGGTTTTCGAAAATGTTTCTAAGGATGAAGCGAGCAAAGAATTATTGGCAAGTTTTAAGTTAAATCTTTATCAGGATGAGATATATGTATTTACACCTAAAGGCGATTTAAGAAGGTTACCTGTTAATTCAACTCCAGTTGATTTTGCATTTGAAATCCATAGTAAAGTTGGTTTTCATTGCATTGGCGCCAAAGTAAATGGGAAGATAGTTCCACTTGATTCCAAACTCCATAGTGGAGATCAAGTTGATATAATCACATCTAAAAATCAACATCCCAACAGAAGCTGGCTTTTATTTGTAAAAACTCATAAAGCAAAATCTGCTGTTAGAAAATGGATAAACAATGAAGAAGAAAAGCTTATTGCTAATGGAAAAGAAATTTGGGATAAAAAAATAAAGAAATATAAACTAACGTTTAATTTAGATGACATAATTCGTTTTGCTTCAAACCTTAAATTCGATAATCCAAATCAATTATTTAAATCGATAGCACAGGACAAAGTTAACATTGATGATCTTTTAATTCCTAAAAAAGAAAAAGAAATTAAAGAAAGTACAAACGATTTAGAATTCGATAATTTTGCAAATATTGCACGCACAGATGTTGGTGGTATTCTTGTAGAAGGAAAGATTGATAACGTAAAATATTCATTTGCCAAATGCTGCAATCCAATTCCCGGTGATCCAATAGTTGGTTACATAACAATTGGTGAAGGAATAAAAGTACACAGGAAAAATTGTAGTGTCTTAATAACCATAGTCAAAAAGGATGAAAACCGCCTGCTACCTGTTCAATGGCCACCTACTGATACTTCTCTTTTTGTTGCTGGACTTTCTATTGTTGGGGAAGATTCGCCAGGTATACTCAAAGACATTTCTCACAGTATAACTTCATTTCAAAATACAAATATTAAATCAGTAAATATTTCCGCAAATAATTCAATGTTTAAAGGTACAATAACTCTTTATGTTATGAATCTCGAGCATTTATCAAGAATAATTGAACGGTTAAAAAAAAATAAAGGAATATATTCTGTGGAAAGATTTGATAGTACCAGCATTCCGAGTTTATAAACTTTAGAATTGAACAAATGAATAATTTTCAAGAAGAAAGAATTTTAGCAATCGATTTTGGCTCTAAACGAGTTGGATTAGCATTAACCGATCCGTTGAAAATGTTTGCCTATCCTTTTAAAACTCTTGAAAACAATAATAATTTGATTGATGAAATATCAACAATTGTTAAAAGCAATAATGTTGTAAAAATTTTATTAGGTTATCCACTAAGAGAAGATGGTCGAAAATCTGACATTACTTATCTTGTGGAAAAATTTTGTGAGCGACTAAAATCCAGAATCAGTTTAGAAATAATTTATTGGGATGAAAGGTATACTTCAGAACTAGCGAAAGCAGATATAATAGAAATTGTGAAAAAAAAGAAGAATCGGCGGGATAAAGGTTTGGTAGACCGAACTGCCGCATGTATTATCCTAAAAGAGTATTTAGAAGAAATTAATTCAAAAACATAATTATCATTTTAATTAGATTTCAGGAAGAGATTTTTCAATTTTAATAAATGTAGTTCTGAAATTAATGTCATCATCGTTTTAAGCAATATTCTTTTTTAATTATTTTCAAAAATTTAATGAATAAAAAATTTTATTCAATTTTAGCAGCATTCATCCTTTCAATTATTATTTGGGGATCAGTAACTCTTTCTTATTATTATGTTATAAAAGTAAGAGTACCAATTAAAGTTACTAATTTGCCAGACGGATATATAATCGGCTCTGTTTCAGTAAAAGATATTACAATCAATTTAAGAGGAGAAGGTTGGAAAATTTTATCTTTGCTTTGGGGGAAAAAACCTAATTATGTTATTGCATTAAGCCAGGATGAAATGGATGAAACATTTTATCTAAAAGACGCGCTAAAAGAAAATGAATGGCTCTCGAATGGTATCCAGGTGTTTGATATGTATCCTACTTCTTTTAAGTATAAAGTTGAAAAGATGAAAGAAAAAAAAGTTAGAATCTATTCCGCTCTAAACCTAATTTTTAATCCTGAATATGGGATCGCTTCAAAAATTACAATTATTCCAGAATCCATTACTGTAAGTGGTCCAAAAGCAATTTTAAATGAATTAGATAGTATTCCTACATTGAAAAAACAATTTGATAATCTTGAAAATAATGTTGATGAGAAAGTGGAACTTCAACCAATTGAAAATGTTACATACTCAACAAACATAGTAAATGTTATTTTTGATGTTCAGAAAATTGTAGATAAATCGTTTGAAAACCTGGAAGTTGAAATTGTGAATCTGCCAAAGTCAAGAGAAGTTTCTCTTTTTCCAAATAAAATTTCTGTAGTCTTGAGAGGTGGAATTAATATATTAAGTAAATTGAGTAATGATAATATTCATCCATTTGTTGATTATCAAAGCCTGATTAAGGATACTACTGGTACTATAGAACCAACCATCAATATAGCAGGATTTACGAAGACAATTGATATTAAACCAGCACGATTAACATATATAATTAAAAAATTTTAGCCTATGTTTATTTCATTCGAAGGATTGGATTTTTGTGGTAAATCTACTCAGGTAACTCTGCTTGAGGAATATCTTATCAAAAAAAATCAGAAAGTAAAAATAATTAGGGAGCCTGGAGGTACAGCTATATCTGAAAAAATCAGAAATATTCTTTTAGATAAAATGAATGATAAAATGCTGATTGAAACAGAAATATTGTTATTCTCAGCAAGCCGTGCTCAAGTTGTACGTGAAATTATTCGTCCACATTTAGAAATGGACTACTATGTAATTGCCGATAGATTTCACGATTCAACAATCGCTTACCAGGGATTTGGCAGAGAAATACCGCTGGACTTTGTAAATAAAATAAATCAGTTTGCTATCGGAAATACATTACCAGATCTGACTTTTTTTATTGATTTAACACTTGAAGAAACCGAGAAAAGAAAAAACTCAAGAAGCCGGGCTGAATTAGATCGTATTGAAGTATCTAAAAATAATTTTTATGAAAAAGTTAGACAAGGTTATTATTTCCTTGCGCAGAATGAAAAAAGGTTTAGATTAATTGATGGCTCTCTCTCAGTTGAAGAAATTCATCAAATCATAATTAATGAAATACTTAGCAAAGAAAAATTGAACATGGAGCGATGATGTTTCTAAGAAAATATAAAATATTTTTAATTCCTGTTACAATAATTTTGTTTTCAGGTTTTTTTAAAGGTGATGACGACATTTATTTGCAAGTGTCTAAAAGCATAGAAATATTTGGTAAAATTTATAAGGAAGTTACTTTTAATTATACAGATAAAATCAATCCAGAAGAATTTATGATTTCCGGAATTAATGGGATGTTGTCTTCACTGGATCCTTATACAGTCTTTATTGACGAAAAAAGAAAAGATGATATTGATCTATTAACAAACGGAAAATACGGTGGTATTGGTGTTTCAATTGGATTGAGAAATGATAAAGTTACAATTGTTGATTTGATTGAAGGTTATACTGCTCAACGCCAGGGACTAAGAATTGGTGATGTTCTTTATAGTGTAAATGGAACCGAAATTACTAAAGATAATTTTGATGATATTTCTTCTTTTGTTAAAGGAGAACCTGGTACCGAAGTTAAAATAATTATTTTAAGGGATGGTGGAAGTGAGAAACTGGTATTCAATTTAATTAGGGAAGAAGTCAAGATTAAAAATCTAACTTTTAGTGATTTTGTACCAGAAAATAGTAATACAGTATATTTAAAATTGATTAGCTTTACAAGAACCGCAGGAGACGAAATTAAAAAAGCGCTAATAGATTTGAATGAGCAAAAGGAAATTAAATCTATAGTTTTAGATATTCGGGGTAATCCAGGTGGATTATTAGATGCAGCAATTGATGTATGTGAAAAATTCCTAAAGAAGAGCCAACTTGTAATTTCGGTTATGGGGCGCGATTCATCAAGTTATAAAAAATATTATTCTAATGAAGAACCAATTGCAAGCAACAATAAATTAATTGTTCTTGTGGACAATGGTTCAGCTTCTGCCTCCGAAATTGTAGCTGGCGCAATACAAGATCACGACAGAGGATTAATTTTAGGTACAGAAACGTTTGGGAAAGGATTAGTTCAAACGGTTGTTCCATTATCCTACAATACTTCCCTTAAAATTACAACCGCTCGTTATTATACCCCAAGTGGTAGATGTATTCAAAAAATTGATTATTCAAAGAGTAATAAAGTTGTAAAGAATAGTCAGTCTTCAACGAATAAAGATTTTGCAACTGATAATAAAAGAACTGTATTTGCTTCAGGGGGAATAAAACCAGATACAATTGTAAAATCCGAAGATGAGTCTGCAATTTTAAAAGAGCTTAGCTCAAAGGGTATAATATTTAAATTTGCTACAGATTATTTTAGCCAGACTAACAAAAATAATTTTATTAACGATTCCAATGATAATTTATATAGGTTATTTGCTGATTTTATTAAAAAAGAAAAGTTTGAATACTCAACTTCCGCAGAAAAACAAATTACTGAATTAATTAATACTTCCGAAAAAGAAAAGTACAGTATTAAAATTCTTGATGAATTAATCAATTTAAAAAATAAATTGAAAGGGATTAGAGATCAGGAAATGGAAAATCATAAGAATGAAATTGTTGTTGCTTTAAAAAACGAATTGTATACAAGATTTGAGGGACTGGCTGGCAGAATTAGAAATTCTCTATCGTATGACAAGCAATTCCAAGTAGCATTATCAATTTTAAAGGATGATAAACTTTATTCGCACTTATTGACTCATAATTGAATTAATTAACATTTTTTATTTTTAATATTATTGGAGCCATTGTTTTAATTATAAAAATTTAGACGTATTTTTTTGTTACCAAATTTTAGTTTATTGTTAATCAAATTGATTTTGGGAAATTGATATTATCAGACAAAGTAATTAAGATATATTTCCAAGGTTTAACTTAAACCTTCCGCTTTTACAAAATGAAAAAATTAAATTTTATTGTAAATAAGAATCCAATATTTGACAAGTGCCCCCAATGCAAAGAAATTGGTTCGCTCCATAGATCGAGAACAAGAAGTTTTAAAGAAAATGCAATAAAAAAATTATCATTTTGGAAAATCTATCGGTGCAAAGCTTGTGGATGGCGTGGATATAAATCAATAATTACAATAACCTCAAGATCAATAAAAGTTTTAGCGTTTTATTTATTTTTAATTTTTATTGCTGCGTATATTATTAAATCAATATTAAAATCATCGCAATGGAATTTGTAGATTAAAAATATTTTCTAAACACTTTTAACAGAAAAATCAATTCGGTTTCGTTTAATAATTTTAGATTAATATTATTTAGCTGGAGGAAACTATATGGCAACTGAAAATGGAACTGTAAAACAGTATGAATTCAAAGCTGAAATTAAACAGCTACTAAATATATTGGTGCATTCTTTATATACGCATAAAGAAATATTTCTTCGCGAACTTATTTCAAATTCATCTGATGCTTTGGACAAACTTAGATTTGAATCAGTGAGTGGAAACAAAATTGCAGATAGCGATCTTCCATTGGAAATCAAGATAGATTTTATAAAAGATAAAAATATTATTACAGTTTCTGATACTGGTATTGGAATGACAAAAGATGAATTGATTTCCAATGTTGGAACAATAGCTAAATCCGGTTCCGCTGAATTTCTTGAAAAAATTTCTAGTGAGAATAAAGATATTTCCAACATTATTGGAAAGTTTGGCGTTGGATTTTATTCTGTATTTATGGTTGCAAAGGAAGTAATTATAAAAACTAAATCTTTTATGGAAGATGAAGCTGGGGTTCAATGGCAATCGGATGGGCTAGGGAGTTATGAAATTGTACCACTATTTGAAAAAATTAAACGCGGTACTACTATCGAAATTCATTTAAGAGATGATGCAACTGAATTTGCAGATAAGTACCGATTGCAAAGTATAATTAAAAAGCACTCCAACTTTATTTCGTTTCCAATTTATTTGGAAAGTGAAAGAATAAACACGATTGCAGCACTTTGGCGCGAACCGAAATCCTCCATAACCAAGGAACAGTATAAAGAATTTTATCAATTTATGACCTATGATCAGGAAGAGCCTTTGGATACTATTCATATTACAATTGATGCTCCGATCCAGTTTAATACTTTGATTTTCATTCCTAAAAAAAACCAGGGTATTTTTGGCTATAACCGAAATGAATATGGGCTGGATTTATATGTGAAAAGAGTTTTGATACAACATCAGAATAAAGATTTGCTCCCAGAATATCTTTCCTTTGTTAAAGGTGTAGTTGATTCTGAAGATTTACCGCTAAATATTTCCCGCGAGACTCTTCAGGAAAATATTATTTTTAATAAAATATCTCAAACAGTCGCTAACCAAATTCTTTCATTTTTGTCTAAAATGGCTGTTGATGATCTGGAGAAGTATAAAGAATTCTGGAAAGAACATAGCAAAATATTCAGACTCGGTTATTCAGATTATGCGAACAAAGAAAAAGTTTCCGAGTTGTTAAGATTTAATTCATCAAATTTAAATAATGCTGATGACTTGATATCTCTGAAAGAATATTGTGAAAGGATGAAGTCCGGACAAAAGGAAATTTATTTTCTTTCCGGTGCAAGCAGGGACGCTATTATTTCAAATCCACATTTAGAAATATTCAAAAACAAAGGTCTGGAAGTTTTATATTTATACGATCCAATTGATGAATTCGTTATGGATTCACTAAGAGAATATAAAACATTTGCGCTTAAAGCTGTAGAACAAGTTGATACAAACACTTTAAAACAATTTGATGATATTATAAAAAAGGAAGATAGTTCACCAGAATTATCGAAAGATGAAGAAAAGAAATTTGACAAACTGCTTAAAAGAATAAAAGAAATTTTAGGTGACAAAGTTACAGAGGTTCGGATTTCAAGCAGGTTAACAGACAGCCCTTCCTGCCTCGTCAATCCGGCAGACGGGATAACATCCCAGATGCAAAAAATGCTTCAGATAGTAACTAAAGATTCTACAATTCCGAAAAAAATATTAGAAGTTAATAAGAACCATAAACTTTTTAGAAATTTGCTAAAGATTTATTCCGCCAACCCGCAGGATGACTATATCACACTCGTTGCTGAGCAACTTTATGAATCTTCGCTTTTACTTGAAGGATATTTGACTGATCCTCATAATCTTGTTAACAGGATTAAAAATATTTTAGAGAAATCGAGTGAATGGCATATTGCAGTTAGAAGTTAAGAAAGGTTACTCGCTTACATCGTCAAAATATTCAACCGGTTGTTCAGAATGTATAATTTGATTTTGTGTTATTGAATTAAATAGTTGTTCCCTGGAAGTATAGTCTTTAAGATAATATACTTTTACGCTGGTTCTGTTTCTTATTAACCAGCCAAGTGTAATTTTAATTTTTTCAAGATCTTTTTTGTCAACCTCCTGAAAAAGTGAAACTGTTCCATTGTAATAATCTTCAATTGCAGTATCGAAAAGATTTAGATCATTCATCAAGTAATCTTTTATAAAAAGTTTTCCGGAAGAAAGAAGCAAAAAATCATTTTTACCATTTCCACTAACAATAATTAAAACGTTTGCAGTATTGATGGGCTCAGCAATTACAGAAGTTTTATGGATTTGAGCTAATATCAAATTAACAAGATCCCTAATTTGTCCTGCTTCCTCATATTTCCTTTTCTCGGATAAATCCTTCATTTTATTTATGAGTCTATTTAATGCAATTTGATTTTTGCCTGATAAAAAATCGTAGACAAGTTTTAATTCTTCTATGTAGTGCTCAGAAATATTTTGATTAATACATGGAGCCATACAGCGGTGTAATTGATGTAAGTAGCATTCTTTTAATTTTGCAAATTCTTTATCATCGCATTCCCGCAAATTGAAAGTCTTATTTATCAATTCAATTAAGTTTTTTAATGTATCCTGATTTGAATATGGACCAAAATAATCATTACCATCTAAATCAAAATGACTGCTGCTTTCTATATTAGCAAACCTGGTATTTTTATTTACACGGATAAAATAAGTCTGCCCGTATTTCTTTAGTTGGTAGTTATGCTTGGGATTGTGGATTTTAATCAGTTCTGCTTCAGTTATTAAAGCTGTTAATTCAGAATTAGTTGTTTCAAATTCGATCTTACTTGCCTGGCGAACTATTTTGCGCGATTTGCTCAATGCTGTGGAAGAAAAATAATTTTTTACCCGATCTTTTAAGGATTTTGCTTTTCCAACATACAATATTTCATCTTTTGAGTTTTTAAAGAAATATACTCCTGGTGCTTCTGGTAACCTGGTAAAATCATTTAATAATTTTTTCTTTATCAGTTTATAATTTTCTTTAAGTAATGGAATGTATTGGTAGTTAAGTAAATCGGAGACAACATGCACATTTTGATTTTCCTGCAATTCAATTAGCATCTTTAAAAGTATTTTAGCTGTTGCTGATGCATCTCCCAAAGCACGGTGTACATTTTTATGAGTGATCCCTAAATTTTTTACCATAGCGCCAAGCGATTTACTTTTAAATTGCGGATATAATTTCCTTGCAAGTTTTAGTGTACATAAAGATGGGTTTGGTATTTTATCAATTCCACATTGATTGAATTCTCGTTTAAGGAATGAAAGATCAAATTGGGCATTATGAGCAACAATAATTGTATCCTTAATAAATTCCTGTACTTTAGAAATAATTTCATCAAAATATGGCGCATCGTAAACATCGGAATTGGAAATACCAGTTAACTGTGTTATAAAGTATGGAATCTCAGTCCCCGGGTTTATTAATGAATGAAATCTGTCCGTAACTTTTAAATTATTAATCTTAACAATACCTATTTCAATAACTCTACAGTTATTAGGACTCATTCCAGTTGTTTCAACATCAAGAACGCAGAATTCCGCTTCATCTATAATTAAATCAAATATGTTTTTATCCGTCATATATATTTACCTAAACAAAAAATAAAGCATTTAACATTAAATTGCCCTTAAAGATTTATTTTCTTAACGACTTTAATGAATCTTTTTACTTGTCTTGGTTTTCATACGGTTTATTAAGAATCAATTGTGTTAAAATAAATCTAAAATTGGTTCAGCAAAATAAATTGCATATATTTTGAAAAAAGAATGAGGAAAATGAATTCAATCAACATTTTGTTTATTGGTGATATAATTGGAAAACCAGGTCTAGATATGGTAATAACCTGGCTGCCAAGTTTAGTAAAAAAATACAAAACTGATTTTATTATTGCTAACGGGGAAAATGTATCCGACGGTAAAGGATGCACAGAAAAAGAAGGGAAGATTCTTTTTGATCTGGGTGTAAATGTAATTACTGGCGGAAATCATACATGGGATAAACATCAATCACAGGATTATCTAAAAATAGAAGATCGTTATTTGCGTCCACAAAACTATCCCAAAGGAACATTTGGCAGAGGTTTCCGAATATCTGAATCTAAAAAGGGAAAGGTTGCTGTTCTTAATTTACAAGGCAGAGCATTTATGGCTACAATTGATTGTCCATTTCGATCAGCAGATTGGGTGCTTGAAAGAATTAAAAATGAAACAAAAGTCATCCTAATCGATTTTCATGCTGAGGCTACAGCCGAAAAATTAGCCTTAGCTAACTATCTTGATGGAAAGATTAGTGCATTTGTTGGAACGCATACTCACATCCAAACTGCTGATGAAAGAATTCTACCTAAAGGTACCGGCTATATAACTGACGTTGGAATGACTGGTCCCTATGATTCTGTAATTGGAATGAAAACAGAAGCTGCAATAAATCGATTCGTTTACCAGACTCCGCAAAAATATCAAACAGCAGAAAATGATGTTCATCTGTGTGGAATGGTTTATAAAATTGATACAGATTCTGGAAAAACTGTTGAGATTGAGAGAATTTTATTACCAGAATTCACACGCCAAAATTCTTGATAATATTTTAATTGATAAATTCTTTCCAATAAAAAGTTTTTGTAGAAATACAACCCGCTCAATATTTTTTCTTAACTGAATGAAATTAGTTTGTATTCTTATTATATTTTCTTCCAGTAAAACAAAGGTTATTGTTGATGAATTTGATTGATGGTAAAAAAGTTAGCGATCAGATAAAAGCGGAATTGAAAGAAAAGGTTGCATTATTAATTAAAGATGGAAAGGGTGTTCCTGGTTTAGTAACCATTCTCGTTGGACAAAATCCCGCCTCAGTATCGTACGTGAATAGTAAAAGCAAAGACTGTATTGAACTTGGTATGTTTTCAGTTGTTGAAAAATTAATAGAAGAAATTAGCGAGAATGAACTTTTAGCTTTAATTGAAAAATATAATCAGGATAAAAATATTAACGGTATATTAGTCCAGCTACCTTTACCAAAACATATTGACGAAAATAAAATTATTGAAGCCATTCTTCCGGCTAAAGATGTGGATGGATTTCATCCGATTAGTGTAGGTAAATTAGTTATTGGGCTGGAAACATTTTATCCCTGTACACCAGCCGGTATCCAAGAACTATTGAAAAGATATAACATTGAAACAACTGGGAAACATGTTGTAGTTGTTGGGCGCAGCAACATTGTTGGAAAACCAATCGCAAACATTATGCTTCAGAAAAAAGATTTTGCAAATTCAATAGTTACTATTTGCCATACAGCCGCAAAAGATTTATCCCAATATACCAGATCGGCAGATATTCTTATTGCCGCCATAGGTAAACCAAATTGCATAACGGCAGATATGGTTAAGGAAAATGCAGTTGTGATTGATGTTGGCATAAACCGGGTTGAAGATAAAAGTTTGCCAAAAGGATATAAAATTGTTGGCGATGTTGATTTTGAAAATGTTGCTCCTAAAACTTCATTTATTACTCCGGTACCTGGTGGTGTAGGACTTATGACAAGAGCAATGCTTTTAATGAATACATACAAAGCTTATTTAATGCAGAATAATATGAAGGTATAAGCAATAATGAAATTAGAAAACTTAGATTCATTAACTAATGAATTAATGAACGCATATTCAAAAACATCTCCTGAAGTTTTTCCTTTTGACAAAGAAAAACTTTCTTCCATGATCGATCATACTATTTTAAAAGCAGAAGCTACTCGGATAGAAGTAGAAAAAATTTGTTCCGAAGCTAAAGAATTTTCATTTGCAACTGTATGTGTAAATCCATCATTCGTTCCGCTCTGTAAAACATTATTGAAAAATTCGCCGGTAAAAGTTTGTACAGTAATTGGTTTTCCACTTGGTGCAACAATTACAGACGTAAAAAAGTTTGAAGCAGAGCAAACCATGCAAAATGGTGCTGAAGAAATTGATATGGTTATAAATATTGGACGATTAAAACAAAATGAATATCAATATGTTTTTGAAGAAATAAACCAAATTGTTTTGGTTGCAAAAAAAAATAATGGGATTTGTAAAGTGATTATCGAAACGGCTTTGCTTAGTGATGAAGAAAAAGTAAAAGCCTGTTTAATTGCAAAATCAGCCGGAGCCGATTTTGTAAAAACTTCTACCGGATTTAGCAAAGGTGGTGCAACTGCTTCGGATATTTCTTTAATGCGTTTTATAGTTGGAAAGGAGATTGGAGTAAAAGCTTCCGGTGGAATTAGAACTTACGAAGATGCTGTTAAAATGATCGAAAGCGGAGCAAACCGCATCGGTGCCAGCGCAAGCGTTCAAATAGTTAATGGTTCTAAAAGCAATGCGGTTGGTTACTGATGGTTCTTACAATGGTTGTTATAAAAACTGATGATGGTTTTTCTGCTGAAGTTCCAACAATAAAAGGATGCGAAACCTGGGCACACGACGAAGAAACTGTAATTGATAAGATGCTTGATTTGGTTGCTTTTTACTTAAAACTTCCTTTGCCTCACTTTGCAATTGAGAGATCGAGGAAGATTGATGAAAAAATATTTTACAAAATTATTTTTAATAAAAAGCCGTGAAGGCATTTAAGACAGAACAAAGAATAAATAAAATTACCTCAACTGTTAGAGCGCGGCAATTTTCTTTAAGAGTCGTTCTCGAAAACATCCACGATCCGCATAATGTGAGCGCAATATTAAGAACGTGTGATGCTGTTGGTGTACCAAAAGTTTCTTTGCTTTACACGGTAGAAAAATTTCCTAAGCTAAGTAGAATTACTTCTGCATCTGCCAATAAGTGGGTGGAAAAAGAAAAGTTCAAAAGTGTTGATGAATGTTATGGCTCTTTACGTAAGGATGGATTTAGAATCTTTGCCAGTTCGCTAAATGGTGACTCAAAAGATTTTTATGATTTAGACTTTACAAAAAAAACAGCAATTGTAATTGGCAACGAACATCGTGGAGTAACCAAGGATGCCGTAGAACAAGCGGATGAAATATTCAGAATTCCTATGTTTGGAATGGTTCAAAGCCTGAATGTTTCTGTAGCAACCGCAGTAATCCTTTATGAAATATTGCGACAAAGACGCAAGAAAGGTTTTTATACAAAAAACCAAATGGATGAAACTGAATTAGAAAAATTAATAGAGGAGTGGTGTAAAAAATAATGGTGCAATCATTCAACAAAATAAAAAAAGTATTAGGTGAATTAAACTTACCTGGTGATAAATCCATTTCTCATCGTGCAGTAATGTTTTCTTCACTTGCAAAAGGAACATCAACTATAGAAAATATCTCAAATGCAGAAGACGTCAATTCTACGATCTCCTGTTTTAAGCAGCTTGGATGTAAAGTTGAGAAAGATGGAAATCTATTAAAGATAACCGGTAAAGGATTTAAAAAATTTAAAAAACCTATCGAACCATTGAATACCGATAACTCAGGAACAACTGCAAGATTGTTAAGCGGAATTCTTGTTGCACAAGATTTTGAAACAAAAATTATTGGAGATCTTTCACTTTCTGCAAGACCAATGATGCGGATAATTGAACCATTGACTGAAATGGGTGGAAAGATAAAAGCCACAGATACTTTTACTCTACCTATGTCGATCAAACCTTCAGCAAAACTTCATCCAATTGAATATGAACTGCCGGTACCAAGTGCACAAGTAAAGAGTGCTGTTCTGCTTGCAGGACTTCATCTTGAAGAAACTACAACTGTTATTGAAGGAATTCCTTCCAGAAATCATACTGAAGTTTTATTGAATCTGAAGACAATTTATGAAGAGAATCAGAGAAAAATATTTGTGTCTAAAAAGGATTATCCGGAAAAAGGGGAATACATAATTCCTTCTGATATATCGTCTGCTGTATTTTTTATTGTTCTTACTCTGTTATCAAAAAATTCTGAATTGAAAGTAAAGAATGTTAGCTTAAATCCAACCCGCACTGGAATATTGGATATTCTTAAAGCCATGGGTGCAAAGATTTCGATAGAAAATGAAAAACGAAAAATGGGAGAACACATTGGCGATATTATGGTTAAAAGCAGTCGCTTAAAGAATGTTAAAATTGAAGAAAATCTTATTCCAAATATAATTGATGAAATTCCTGCTTTATCTATTGCTGGACTATTTGCCGAGGGTAAGTTCGAAATTTCCGGCGCGATGGAATTAAGATTTAAAGAAACTGATAGAATCAAAGCTTTATGCAACAACTTCAAAGCGTTAGGTCTTAATGCGGAGGAATTTGATGATGGATTTTCTGTTTATGGAGATATAAAAAACAAAGCTATTAAATTTGAAAGTTATGATGATCACCGGATTGCAATGGCGATGAGCATTCTTTCTATGTTGTTAAAAGATGGAGGAAATGTAAATAATTTTGAGTGTGTAAGTATTTCTAATCCAAATTTTTTATCACAGCTTAAATCGATTCTAAAATAATTTACAACTTAGCCGAACAATAATTCATTTGAAGGTTTCTTTTGTAGCGAAAAAAAAAGAAACCTTTTTGATTTTTACAATTCCGTTACCTGATGTTCAAACTTTTCAATTTCAATTTGATCAAACATCCACTTCACAATGTCTAAACCGTACTTATTTGCAAAGTAAATAAAGTTCAGTTCTCTTTCCTGGAGGTTTGAATTGGGATAAAGGATGTTGGAAACTCTGTTTATTTGGCGAATAGTTACATCGTGTTTTCTTTTCTGCGCATCTGATGATCTTTCTTTCAGCAATTCTAAATTTTGAAGTATCTTTTCTGATGTTTTGTTTGTTAAGTCAACAAGAGTGTTATCAATTGCAAAAAGTTTTTCTTTAAGATTATCCAATGCAATTGTAATTTCTTTTGAACAATTATCAAACGCTTGTTCCGAATTGACTTCAGAAAGATTGCCAATTATTTTTTTAGTAATTGATTCTTTATCATTAAAAAAATCCGAATAAGACAAATTAAATTTTTCTACTAATTTCTGGATGTTTTTTTCAGCAATCGTTAATGAGGATCGTGGATATATAATTGGCTGTTCAATATCAAACATTTTATAAAGCGGTATTACCTGTGCAAAATAACTTATCTCGCTAGGACCACCAACGTAAAACGCCGTTCTGAATAAATAGTCCTGGCATATTGGTCGAAGCAGAACATTCGGGCTGAATTTTTCTGGAGATATTTCAATTTGTTCTAAAAGTGTTTCCTTAGAGAATTTTTTTCTTTTTCCTTTCAATCTAAATTCGGATTCAATTGGTTCAATTAAATGCCGTCCATCTTCTTCAGACATAAACAGATTGATTGGTCTTGCTTTTACCTGGGCGTGATATGATTCTTCAAGTTTAGCACTTATACTGACAACCTCGTTTGCGTGTTCTCTAAATTCTTCAACTTCTTTCTTAAAGATGGGTTTTAAAAGTTTTTTAACTTTTGGATCCGATGGATCAAAGATTATCACTCCAAATTTATCAAAGAAGTAAAAGATAAGTTCCTTAAATGCGTCTTTAAAAGTACTTCCAACTTTATAAAATGATTTTAGTAAGTCCATTAATTTCGGTTTGAATTCAGTATCTCTTAATTGTTTTTGTAATTCATCTAATAAAATTTCTACTGCTCCATTAAATTTAATCTTACCAACACTACCTCTATTAATTTCTTCACCAATTCCATCGTTATAATCCATAGTTACTAATTCATTATTTTCGTCAATCAAATTAAATGATTTTACTTCCTCAAAATCATGGTCGTCCCCCTCAAGCCAAAAGACTGGAACAAAATTGTAGTTACTATATTTTTCATTTAACGCGTAACTAAGTTTTATTGATGTAAGAATTTTATAAAACGTATAAAGCGGTCCACCAAATATTCCGAGTTGTTGACCAGTTACAATAGCAAGTGTATTCTTCTGTTTCAAACTTTCAATATTTCTAATTGTTTTTTCATCGGGAGTAAGATTAGAATATTGATTGTGAATAATTTCTAAAAGTTCTAAGGTATGATGCTTTTCTTTTTGAGCAAGCAAATTAAAATGTTGTGGATAAAAGGTTTTATCCCTAAAATCTTTTCCGTAAAAACGTTTTACATTACTAAATTCGTAAAGATAATCGAGAAAAAGATTCTGATGACCAGGTATATCGCTAAAATTAATAAACATCGCTACTCCAAAATATCTTATTAAAAAATAGATAAAAATAGGTTGGTAATAAAGTCTTCAAAGTAAAATAGATTATCATTTTATAATTTTTATTTCTGTGTTGATTTCCGTAGTGCTTCTTAAGGTTGACTTTACTATTTTTCAACTGAAAAAATAAACATTAGTTTGAATTCAATTCTCATCAAAACGTATACATTAAAAATCCTTAACAAAGATAATTTGTTCTGGGTTGCTAAAATTGTTTTAGCAACTACATTTCTTTACTTTCTCTTTAATTATATAAAGGTGGAAAAGATTTCAGCTTCGTTGAAAGAAGCTAATTATTTATTAATTATTATTTCCTTTCTATTGAGTTTTGCAAATATTCTTTTGCAATTTTTCAAATGGAAGATTATTTGTAACAAAGTAATTGATGAAAAAAGTGATCGAAAGATTTTATCATCTCTTTTAATTGGTATTGCTGGTGGATTGGTTACTCCATTTAGAGCAGGAGAATATATCGGCAGGAATTTACCTTTTAAAAACAATTCTGTTATTGAAATATCTTTAGCAACATTTGTGGATAAAATCTGTAACCTATTTATTATACTTTTGGTAGGATCTTTTGCCACATTATTGTTCGTTCAATTTTATTATAATCTTTCAATTTATTTTGTACTCTTAATCGCAACATTACTAATTTCTCTTTTCTTTTTATGTTTTCTTTTAATTATAAACGGGAATTTTAGAGATATTTTTAAAACAAGAATTAAAAAATTCAAATGGTTCACAAAGTATTTTAATGAATTGAAAATACTAAAAAATATTTCTCAAGGTCTAATTTTAGAAATTATATTTCTATCATTGCTAATTTTTGGATGTTATATAATGCAATTTGCATTACTAATTTCTGCATTCTCGCATCAATTTAATTTTATAAATTATGTCTGGATAGGTATCCTTGTAATATTTGCAAAAACAATTATTCCACCAATTACATTCGGGGAGCTCGGGATAAGGGAAAGTGCTTCAGTATTTTATATTACTAAGATGGGGTTAGTTGCCGCGGTTGGATTTAATGCTGCAATATTTCTTTTTCTTATTAATATTCTTATTCCATCAATAGTTGGAATATTCTTTTTACTAAAGAGGGATCGCCAGTGATAATTGCTGTAATATTATTTTTTATTGCCTTACTCCTTTGCTATATTTTTTTTCTACTTGGAATTCATAGAGGTTTAAGACGGCTTAAACTTCAGAAAATAACTGGTTATTTGCCTGAAGAATATGTTTCAGTTATTATTCCATTTAGAAATGAAAGTGAAAATATTTTAAGAAACTTACAAAGTATTGCTCAGCAAGATTTGCCAGTAGAGAAGTATGAAGTTATTTATGTGAATGACTCTTCCGATGACGATTCATTTGAAAAGATTTGTAATGCTGCCAAACCAGATAATGTCCGGATCATTTCTGTTGCAAAGAATTTATCAATTTGTGGGCATAAAAAGAAAGCGCTAAAGTTTGCCATAGAACAAGCTAAGGGTGAAATAATAGTAACTACGGACTGTGATTGCACTTATAACAGTAACTGGCTAAGTACTCTTTTAAAAAGTTATGATAAAAACACTGGTTTTGTTTCCGGACCAGTCGCGTATTTTAATGATGATACACTTTTCACTAAACTTCAGAAACTTGAATTTGCCGGTCTTATATTAACAGGGGCTGGTTTAATTGGTAGTGGCAAACCTACTATCAGTAATGCTGCAAATCTTTCATTTCGTAAAGAGATTTTTAAGGAAGTTGGTGGATTTGATGATACACTAAATCTATCATCCGGTGATGATGAATTGTTAATGCAGAAAATAGCTAAGTATACTTCTTATGATATAAAGTTTTGTTGGAATAAGAATGCTTTAGTGCTTACAACTTCCAATAATTCTATTTCAGATTTCTTTCAACAAAGAAAAAGATGGGCTAGCAAAGGACTATTTTACTTTGACAAACTGCTGATGTTAAAACTTATTATAATATTTTCATTTTACCTAGGATTATTATTGCAAGCATTACTAGGAATAGTTTTGTCCCCATTGTTTTTTGTTTCCCTGATAATTTCTTTAATTATTAAAGGTTGGGTAGAGTTTTCAATTCTCCTTAATGGAAAAGAATTTTTATTCACAAAGAATTTGATGAAATATTTTATCATTGCCGAATTATTCCATGTCCCTTACATCGTAATCGCCGCAATTGCGGGAGCATTTGGTAATTTTACTTGGAAAGAAAGGAAAATAAAAAGGTAAATGAAAATTAAGTACAATCCACCTTTGTTTATCAAAAAATGTTTTTCAAAATTTTATTGGAATTCCTCTAACAAGAAAATACTTCTTACATTTGATGATGGACCAAATCCATTAATTACAAATAAAATATTAGAAGAGTTAGATAAGCATAAAATTAAAGCTTTGTTCTTTTGTGTAGGTGAGAATATTGAAAAATATCCTGAACTAGTAAAAAATATTCTGGCAAATGGTCACACTATCGGAAACCATACATTAAGCCATAAACGAATTGCAAATCTGAATCATTTAGAAAGAGAGAATGAAGTTGACTGGGTTACGACTTTACTATTGGAAAAATATGGTTATCAAATTAATTATTTTCGCCCGCCAGACGGTAGATTTAGTTTTAGAACACAAAAATTTATGGATCAAAGAAATCTGCAGATGGTAATGTGGTCTTTACTAACTTACGATTATAAAAATAACTTAGATATTGTTAAATTTGCAGTAGAAAAAAACTTGAATGTGGATTCTATTATTGTTCTGCACGATAACCCAAAATGTCAACAAATAATAGTAGATTCAATTCGTTTTATAATTAAAGAAGCTAAGCAAAGAGGTTTTGAGTTTGGAGAACCTTCAGAATGTTTGAGATAGTTTTTCTAATTGCAGTAAGTATATATTTTCTGCAATCGGTTATTTTTTTAATTGGATCTATCCGAAAATTTAAAAGAATTTCTGAAGCAGAGTTGCCGACTGTAAGTATTATTGTTGCTGCGCGGAACGAAGAAGATAATATTGTTCGGTGTTTAAAGTCACTTGATCAAGTAATTTATCCTAATGGTAGAATTGAAATTATGCTTATTAATGATAATTCCACTGATAAAACTTTAGAGTTAATTGAAAAATTTATTTTAAACAAACCCCGTTTCAAATGTCTTACAACTAAAAAGATTATTGGCAACCTTAAAGGAAAAACAAACGCATTAGCTAACGGATTAGAAATAGCAACCGGAGAAATAATTTTAACTACTGATGCTGATTGTGCTGTTTCACCAACCTGGGCAAAAGCTATCGCTTCATATTACCAAAAAGATGTGGCAATGGTTTGTGGTTATACTTCCCAGAAAGTTTATAATTCCTTCTCTGGAATGCAATCCCTTGATTTTATGTACTTGCTTACAGTTGCAGCCGGAACGATGAATCTAAATATGCCGTTAAGTTGTATCGGTAACAATATGTCTTATCGAAAATCAGTTTATGATGAAGTTGGCGGTTATGAAAATATTCCATTCAGCGTAACAGAAGATTTCAAACTTCTTAAAACATTTTTTAATCTAAAGAAGTACAAAATTATTTTCCCTCTTGAACCAGAAGCTCATGTTGTATCTAAACCTTGCGAAAATCTTAAATCAGTTTTCTGGCAAAAAAAACGGTGGGGAGTTGGCGGGTTAGACAGCGGTATTATTGGTTTTCTTGTTATGGCAAGTGGTTTTGTAGCTCATATTTGTATTTTATTATTAGCATTTTTCTTTACTGCTTCTGCCGTTTATATAACTGTATTTAAATTAGCAACTGATTTTCTTTTTCTTTATCCAATCTTAAAACAATTTAATTTAACTCCAACTTTAAAACATTTCTTTGCATTTGAATTATTCTTCATCATTTATGTTGTACTTCTGCCTTTTGTAGTACTGCCCAATAGAAAAGTTCTTTGGAAAGGCAGGAATTATTAATGCTTCTTCTTTGCAATTATTATGTTACTTACAGATGCAATGCATCTTGCGAATTTTGCCACTTTGCAGATCATCAAAGATATAAAAATTCTTCCGATGCAAGTATAACAGATTATAAATCGAATATAATTCAGCTTGCTAAACTTGGTGTAAAGTTTATTGATCTGACAGGTGGGGAACCTCTGCTGAATAAAAATATAGTAGAGATGGCAGGTCTGGCGAGAGATTTAAGAATTCAAACAAGTATTACAACTAATGCATTGCTTTATCCTAAATATGCTAAAGCTCTTGCTGGAAAGATTAACTTGCTGCACTTTTCATTAGATTCTCCCGATGAAGAAGAACATAATAGAATTAGGAAAGTAAACGGTTATAAATCTGTTATGGAAAGCATAAAAATTGCTAAATCGATTGGAGAATACCCGGATATCATTTTTACTGTAACTAACGATACATTTCAAAAGCTGCCGGAAATGTATGAGATTGCAAAAAAGAACGAACTTGTACTTATTGTAAACCCAGTATTTTCCTATTTTGGAAATCCAGGTTTGAATAATTTTGCTCTTGATTACATCGAAGAATTTATTGCTGGAAAACCTGATGTTTATTTAAATTCAGCATACATTAAATTGAGGCGAGATGGAGGAAATAAAATAAATAATCCTTCATGTAAAGCTGTCTCACGTGTTATTGTAATTTCACCTGATAATAAAATAATTTTACCTTGCTATCATTTGTCAAACAAGGCGATTAAAATTGATAGACCAATTAATGAAATAAGAAATTCGGCAGAAATAAAATATTATAAATCGATGGAAGGAAGATTTAATTTTTGTGAGGGTTGTACCATCAATTGTTACTTTGAGCCATCTTTCGCATTTCCAACAAATATTTATGCTGTTCAAAGCTTAATTTCAAAATTTAAATACGGTTATCAGAAGCTGATTAAACAAAAAATTAAAAAGAAGATCTTTGAAAAAAATATTGGAACACATAATTGAAAATTAATTTGATATTATTCTTGGTTGTTCTTTCTGTTGGAAGTTTTTCGCAATCTAAGTTTGAATTATTTCCGAGTGCGCTGAATATACATCCGTTTGCTGCTAACACATTGGAACCACGGGTAGGAACACTTTTCCAGCTAAATAATAATGAACTAAGATTAGACATTGGAAATTCATTGGATATACTACATTATTCTACGGAAAATTCCATTACATATTCAGCCGGAGCCGATTTTTTTACTTATACTTTACTTAGAGGTGAAAAAGAATTTCACTTTCCAGTTGATGCCGTTGATTATCTATTTGGAATTAATATTGGAATTAAAGCAAAGGCTGATTTTTCAGACTATGGTATTAGGTTAAGATTAAGCCACATTAGTGCACATTTTGTTGATGGGCATTTCGATCACCGGCAAGCTATATGGCGCGATGGAAGAGATCCCAGGGTTTATAGCAGGGAATTTATAGAAATAGCGCCTTACTATAGTCTAAGCGATTTACGGGTATATTTAGGTTATTCCTATCTTTTCCATGTCGATCCAACTTATATTGGCAGGAACAGCTACCAGTTTGGTTTTGATTACTTTTTTAATAATATTTTAAGCGATTATTTACATCCGTATGCAGGGTATGATTTGAAAATATCTAAAATAGATAAATACACCGGTAATAATTCATTTGTTGCTGGAATTAAAATTGGCAATTCGAGAGGGAGAGGAATTAGTATTTATTACAACTATTATTCTGGAAGAAGTATTCACGGGGAATATTTTGATTATTACAAAACCTACAGTGCTGTAGGTTTCAATTTGGATTTATAATATGCCGGATTATTTCAGCGAACCATATTTTTCTACTAACGAACCAAGAGAAAAGAAAAAAGAGAAACACAATTTTGTACTTCATATTTTCCTTTTTATTATAACTTTTGTAACAACTACAATCTCAGGGATGCAATGGATTAAAGGTTTTGGGGGACCATACGAAATAAGTTCATTTGTTATTGGTCTTCCATATTCAATCTCTATCCTGTTTGTTTTAGCCAGCCACGAATTTGGACATTACTTTGCAGCGATGTACCATAAAGTAAAAGCTACATTGCCTTTTTTTATTCCGCTTCCATCGGTTGAAGGATTTTTTATTAATTTTGGTACTATGGGTGCCGTAATTAAAACTAAAACAGCAGTACCAAATAATAAAGCAATGTTTGATATTGGTGTTGCGGGTCCAATTGCCGGGTTCATTGCCAGTGTTGCAATCTTAATTTATGGATTTACTCATTTACCCGGTGTTGGTTTTATTCTTTCTATTCATCCGGATTACTTCCTGCCAACTTATGGTAAATCTGGTTTAGCATTAAAATTCGGAGATTCAATTTTATTCTCTTTCCTACGTACTGTTTTTACAAACCATTCGCAGTTTGTACCACCAATGTCAGAGATATATCATTATCCGTTTCTTTGTGTAGGATGGTTTGGTCTTTTTGTAACCTCAATGAATATGATTCCTGTTGGGCAGCTGGATGGTGGTCATATCATTTATAGTATGTTTGGAGAAAAAAAACATTTTATGATTGCACAGGTTTCAATGGGAATTCTTGTGATCTTAGGTTTGATTGGAATAGGAGACTCATTTTTAAACTGGAATACCGGATTTGGCTGGACTGGCTGGTTATTTTGGGGTCTGGTTCTTTTTTTATTTATAAAAGTTAAACATCCAACATTAGCTGAATATTATCCTTTGGATAGAAAGAGAATGTTTATTGGATATATGAGCATTTTCATTCTAATAATTTCTTTCTCACCTTCACCAATATCTTTATCTTTAGGTATATAATTTTGCACTTGAAAAACAATCAACATGAAAATATAATTGAAGCAATGAAAAAAATAATTTTGCTGATAATTCCATTGTTTTATTTTGGATGTGATAAAATTCCATCAGGGGTAGTAGATTCCAAACCAATTAATTTTCAGGCTTATAAGATCATAGCTCCTGAGATTTTTGTTTATAATCAAAATGATTCATCCTTCACAACATCGGTTAAGATGAATTATTCCGATAATATTAGGCAAGTATGGCTGGATTATTATTCTTCTGATGGTAAGAAGATAAATTCAAATCCAATTAACCTTGTTGATAGCGGTAATCTTTCAGAAGGTGATTCTACAGGTGGAGATAATGTTTTTTCTGTAAAATTGAGCTTAAGCAAATATGATCCAAATGGAAAATATTTGATTGAATATTTTATTACAGATAACTTGAATCATTACACCAAAATTGGTGAGCATAATCTGGTATATTTTAATAACCAGCAAAATTATCCGCCAATTATTTCTAATCTATCGGCACCAGATAGTATTCAGTTAACAAACCAAGAAGTCATTATTACCTTATCACTTTTAGTTGTGGATTATAATGGATTAAGTGATGTAAAAACTGCTTTTTTTAATTCTTATATTCCACCGGATGGAAGACCGTCCCAGTCAAATCCAATAATTATGTATGATGATGGGAGCCATGGAGACATTGCATCAAGTGATGGGCTATTTACTACACAAGTCAGATTACCGGCAACGGGAGTTACAAAAGGAATCTATAGATGGGAATTTCAGGCTAAGGATAGGAGTGATTCTTTAAGTAATATTATTATTCATAATTTACTAATAAAATGAAATTAAGTATCATAATTCTTTTTTTAATATCTGTGCCCAATATTGGATTTGCTCAGTTTACTCCAAAATCATTTCATCTCGAAAAAAATGAACTGAAGAAAATTTCTGCTGAAACTCCGGTAAGCAATAGCATTAACGACATCATTACAGTTGGTGATACTGTTTGGATTGCCACAAGTAAAGGAGTAAGCAAGTCAACAGATAGAGGAGCATCCTGGATTAACTACTTTGATACTGAAACTTTCGGTAAAGAAGATGTTTCCGGAATCGCATACAGAAAGGGAATATTTTGTGCAACTACTGCGCACTCAATTGAAAAAGATAATTCTTCGTTTCCAGTTGGAAGTGGAATTAGATTTTCAACTGATGATGGAAACAACTGGTTCTCTATCCCACAATCATTGGATAACAACGGAGATTCTGTAATTACTTATGGTATAAATAAAATTCGTGCATTACCAGTAACCGTAGCAGTAAATAATATTTCATATGATGTTGCTTTGACCACGAATTATGTTTGGACAGCAAACTTTGCAGGTGGATTAAGAAGAATCCGAATTGATAGTCTTATTACAAATCAAAATGCAAAATGGGAAAGAATTGTTCTTCCACCTGATAACTTAAATTCTATAAAGCCAACCGATACATTAAAATTTTCTCTTCAGCCGGTTGCTGGAAATTTTGGAAAGGAAAGTTACCTAAACCACCGTGTATTTTCGGTTATCGCTGTTGATGATGCTACAATTATAGTTGGAACAGCCGGAGGAATAAATATATCCGTAGATGGTGGTAAAAGCTGGAAAAAAGTAAGTCATCAAAATCAATCTAAACCGATTAGTGGAAACTTCGTAGTTGCACTGAGATATAATCAGTCCTCTAAAACTATTTGGGCTGCAACCTGGATGGCTGAACTGCAAGGTGAGTTTAATGCCGTTAGTTATTCTGCTGATGATGGTGAATCCTGGGAAGTTGCGCTTGAAGGACAGAAAACACATAATTTTGGATTTAAGAATGAAGAAGTAATGGCGGCAAGAGACAATGGTTTGTTCCGAACTAATAATAATGGTTCTACCTGGACTTTGCCTATTTCAATAATTGATAGTAAAACAGAAATTTCTTTAAGTACAAAAGTTTTTTATTCCGCAGCAAGCCAGGGAAATGATATTTGGGTTGGTTCTGAAACCGGATTAGCAAAGTTGAGTGAAACGGGAAATATGTGGGAAGGTGAGTGGAAAGTTTATCTCGCTTCAAAATCATTATCTTCTCAAACTGAAACGTATGCTTATCCAAATCCCTTTTCACCAGATGCTGAAACTATTAAAATAAAATACAGCACTGGCGGTAAACGCAAAAGTGTTACGATTAGAATTTTAGATTTCGGAATGAACCTTGTAAAAACTGTTATCCAGAATGCTGAGCGCGGAGATTTAATTCATACTGTTGATGGATTTGATGGTTCATCTACAGGAGGTGTAGTTGATGATTGGGATGGGAAAGACGAATTTGGAAACATAGTTCCGAATGGAGTTTATTTTTATAGAGTTGATTTTGATTCCGGCGATCCAGTGTTTGGTAAGATTATAGTGCTGATGTAATAAATAATTTTAACTAATGTTCATCCAATTTCCAGACTTTAATTTAAAGTAGTCTGATTTTTAATTTGAGGAAGCGTTGAGAAAAGTTATTATTTCCATTTTCCTGTTTACTTCTATTATTTGCTCACAACCTAAAACGAGCGAAATAAGTAGTACACCGGGTGCATTTAGTCGCCTGGGTTTTGGCGCACGAGGAATGGGGATGGGTAATGCAGTTTCATCCATTGTTGATGGAAATTTGGTTTCATATTATAATCCGGCGCTATCAGTTTTTCAAAAAGATAACTCATTCCAGGCTTCTTATTCATTTTTATCTTTTGATAGAAAACTTAACTTTATAAATTTTACAAAAAGATTTCAATTTAAAAGCAGTGATACAAATTCTATAAGAAAATTTACTCCAGTTGCTGGATTAAGTGCAGGGATAATTAACGCCGGCGTAACAAAAATTGATGGAAGAGATAACCAGGGAATTAAAATTGGTGATCTTACTACTTCAGAGAATCAATTCTTTCTAAGTTTTGCCAATAGGTTTTCTGCTAAGCTGGCAATAGGAATTGCAGTTAAGTTTTATTACTACAAATTATATGAGAAAATTACTTCCAACGGACTTGGTGTTGATCTTGGACTTCTTTACAATATAAATTCTAACATAAATATTTCATTTATGTTATCAGATTTAAATTCCAAATATAAATGGGATACATCTCCGATTTATGAAACTTCGGGAAATACATCAGAAAACAAATTCCCTTTGTTAAAAAAGATTGGTATGAGCTACAGGATGGATAATCCGAAACTTATTGCTTCAGTAGAATTTGAAAACAGCAATGCTGAAACAAATATTTTACGGTTTGGGGTTGAGTATAATATTTACGACCAGCTTTATTTACGCGGCGGTTTGGATAAATGGAATTTAAGTAATTCCGACTTTCCAGCACGACCAAGTTTTGGTTTCTCTTATTTTAAGAATGTTGATAATTTGACTTTTGGAATTGACTATGCATTTGTAATTGAACCATATTCTTCATCAGATCAGCATATTGTTGGGGTAAATTTTAATTTTTAGGAAATAGATTGTTCAAGACATATTTTTGAAAAGTAAATATTGAGAATTATGAAAAAGATTTTTGTTTGTTTGATTATTATTTCATCTACATTTTATGCTCAAGGAGCAGGTAATGATGGATTGTCTTTCCTAAAGTTTGGCTTTGGCGCAAGAAACATTGCAATGGGAGAAATTGGAGTTGTAAATTCTAATGATGTAACTGCATTGAATTATAACCCAGCTTTACTTTCCAACTTTAAAAGTTCAGAAATAGTTTTTACACACAACGAATGGATACAAGATGTTAGAAGCGAATTGCTTGGAGCTAGTTTTAAAGCATTCAATCTACCATTTGCGGTTGGCTTAAACACAACAACTGTTTCTGATATTGAATCAAGAACAAAACCTGGCGAACCGCTTTCAAAATTTAGTGCTAATTATTTCAATGGCAGCTTATCTACTGGATTTGAAATCATTAATGATATTTCTTTTGGTATGACAATAAAATATTTGTACGAGGGAATGTTATCTGATGAAGCGACTGGCTGGGGATTCGACTTCGGAGCTTTTTATAAAAGTCCCGTTGAAGGATTAGTATTTGGTGCAGCAATTAAAAATCTTGGTAGTATGAATGAACTAAGACACGATGCAACAAAACTTCCTACTGAATTTAGTGTTGGTTCATTGTATTCAACTCCTGTGGAAAATTTGAAATCATTAGTTACTGTTGGAGCGGAATATCAAAAATATACCAGGGAAAGCGGCAATCATATAAATGTTGGCGGAGAATTTTCATACGATAATTTAATAGCGATTCGCTTAGGGTACCGGATACAATCCGAAGATGATGCAAGAAATATTTCTGCAGGACTTGGACTTATGTGGGGAAGTCTGAACTTTGATTATGCTTTTGTACCTTTCAAATATAACCTTGGAATAGCACACACAATATCAATAAAATTTATATTCTGAAATATGTTAGATCACTTACCATTAAAATCAGCAAATATTTCTCCCAAAGAATGGGATGAATTTATTGAATCTTCTGATAACGGAACTATCTTTCACACAAGAAAATTTTTATCCTATCATCCCAAAGACAGATTCAAGGATGTTTCGTTAGTAATAAAAAAGAAGAATAGTATTTTTTCTTTGCTTCCTGCAGTAGTTATTGAACGGGATGATAAGAAAATTCTTTCTTCGCATGCAGGAGCATCTTATGGCAGCTTTGCTTATGATTCCGATTTGAATTTCAGGGAAGCATTCGATTTAGTTGAAATTCTTTTAGCTTATGCCAAGGAATTGAAATGCGATAGAATCCAGCTTACTCCACCGCCAATAATTTATCAGTCAAAGCTTAGCAACTACATCGATTTTGCTTTGGTAAGCAACGGATTCCAATATTTGAAAAGGGAAGTATCAAGCGTAGTTCAGCTTGATGTTGAAAAAGATAAACTGATTTATACATATCGACCGGAAGCAAGAACGGCATTAAAAAAATCGCAGAAGATGGGAATTGAAATAGTTGAGTGTGAAAGGTTTGAAGAATATTATGCAATCTTAAAAAAGAACTTAAGAATGCGGCACAATGTAAATCCAACTCATACTTTGGATGAGTTATTGAAACTGAAGCAGATGTTTCCAACAAGAATTAGGTTATGGGGCGCTTTCCTTGGCGATAAGCTTATTGCCGGTGTTTGTAACTTCAGCGCTAATCCAAAAGTTGTTCTGGCTTTTTATATAAGTCACGATGATGATTACCAGGAGTACAGAGCGGTTAATCTTTTATTCTATGAGATAATGAAACGATACCAGGAAGAAGGTTATAAGTTTTTAGACTTTGGTATTTTTACTGTGAATATGGATCCTAATTGGGGCTTAGCTCGCTTCAAAGAAAATTTTGGATCGCGTGGAATTTTTAGAGATTATTTTTATAAGGATTTGTAATACTTATAATTGTTAACTTAAAATTATGTTGAAAATTCTCCACATTGCTCCACAAAATTATGCCGGTGTTCCTTATGATTTTTACAAAATGCATATCGAGTGCGGAGACGAATCGCGGCTAATTACTCTTCACAAAAATCCTAACACATTTCCGGAAGATATTTGTCTTAATCTGCCATTACCTAATTATAAATTAGCAAAGCTTTGGCGCAGAAAGAAAATGGTTTCAAGGGAAGCAGAGAATCCATCAATTGTTCCAGCTTTCGAACCAAAAAATATTTTGGAGAAATACTATTTTCAATTCAATGATAAATTGAAAAGAAATATAATTGAGAAAACAATTGAGCAATACAATCTTAATGATTTTGATATAATTCATTACGATGCAGGTTTAGATTTCTATCGCGATTCCTCCCAGGCAAAGAAATGGAAAAATGAAGGAAAGAAAATTGTATGCTGCTACTTTGGAAGCGATTTAAGGACGCGTGGAATAATAAAAGAGCTGGATGAAATTTCTGATTTGAATATAACTTCGGAATTTGATCATCTTGCTTTGAAGAAAGATTTGCAATATTTGTTTTATCCTTATGATTCAAGCGAGCTTCCTAAAAAGAAAAATGGACAAAATGATAAAATCAGAATTATTCATACTCCAACAAACAGAAAGTACAAAGGGACAGAATTAATTATTTCTGTAATTGAAAAAATCAATAAAGAAAAGAAGATTGAATTTATACTTCTGGAAAATACGCCGCGTTCTATAGTTCTTGAAGAAAAAAGCAAAAGCGATATATGCATTGACCAGGTTGGCGGAACAATGGGTGGTACTGGTTATGGTAAAGCTGGATTAGAATCCCTGGCAATGGGAATTCCAACAATCACAAATATGACTGTTGAGTATCAAAAGTGGTTGCCAGAAAATCCTTTTGTTGTAGCAAACAATGCTGATGAATTATATTTAAAGTTGAATGAGCTGATTGCTGATATAAATTTTCGAAATGAATTTGGTGAGAAGGGAAAATTGTGGGTTCAAAACTATCACAATTTTGAAAGCGTTAATAGAAAACTGTATCAACTTTACAAAGAAGCCAAAATTATTTGAGTAGTTAAATGAGTTTATTCCGTTCAACATTTTTATATACCATCGGGAATATTTTTTCACGCTCACTTAGCTTTCTGCTTTTACCGCTTTATTCCTACCTGATTCCAATTGGAGAATTCGGAAATTACTCTTTGATAATGTCAGCTTATGTTATTCTTGCTGCTATTTACCAGGGCGGTCTGCATGCTGGCTTTTCTAAAGTCTATTTTGAAAAGTCTGATGAAGAGTATCGTAAATATATTTTTTCTACACTAATGAATTCTATTTTAATATTCAGCTTAGCCATAAGTATTCTTCTTTCATTTTTCACAAAAGAAATCTCATCACTGATATTAAATAATGCTGACAGGTTTGATATAATTTTAATTTCGATATGGATGTTATTTTTCGATAATCTATTCTATACAGTGTTGCATTTACTAAAATCCAAAGAACAAGCAAAGAGAGTAATTTATTATTCATCTTACTCAGCTATAATCAATCTTATTTTTAATATTGTATTAGTTTTCTTTCTTCATCATGGAATAAAAGGCATTTTCGAAGCTCAACTTATTTCTGGAATATTTTCTTTATTTATCGTTCTGCCAGTCTTAAAGGAGAATTATCATTTCAAGATTGACAACCCGCTGTTAAAAAAAATATTATTATTTTCGGCTCCATTACTTCTCTCTGGAATATTATCCACCCTGGTTGATGTTGCTGATAGGTTTTTATTAAATAATCTAATGGATAAAGAAGCAGTTGGTTTGTACAGCTTTGCTTACAGAATTGCTTTAATAATGAACGTGTTTATAATATCATTCAGAACTGCGTGGACTCCATATTCATTAAGAGTTTATAAAACCGAACCAAAGTATGCTGAATACTTCGGTGCCAATTTAACAAAGCTGATAGCTATTTCCTTCCTTATTTTTCTTTTTGTTTCTCTTTTAGCTGATGATTTATTTTCTGCTAAAGTTTATCATCTGAGTCTCCTTAATCCAAAATATATTGGTGGAATTGGGATAATCCCATTTATTATGTTAGGCTATATATTTAGTGGATTAGTTTCATATTATTCTGTATACCCATATTTATCAGGAAAGAGTTATCATTTCCT
This sequence comes from Ignavibacteriales bacterium, assembly GCA_026390815.1. Lineage (NCBI taxonomy): Bacteria > Pseudomonadati > Ignavibacteriota > Ignavibacteria > Ignavibacteriales > Ignavibacteriales bacterium. The sequence goes on from JAPLFH010000015.1 coordinate 98,110, forward strand.
AATTTCAGACGGAATAGCATTTGTTAGCAACATTGTATTTAACCTGTTGTTAATTCCTGTTTGGCATTTAACAGGTGCGGCGTTAGCAACCACACTAAGTTTTGCATTTAGCTTTTTATACATGATGATTGTTTCGAAAGGGATTAAAACGGAATTTCAGAAAATTGAGATTGCCTCTATTGTTAGTTTGGGGGTGATCTTCTTTTTTATAGGCAGCTATTTCAATATGTTTTTGGTTGATGTTGCATTATTACTTTCTTACTTCTACCTAATAAATTCAATTTTAAAGTTGAATCGAATCTCGTACAGAGATGTAATGAAATAAAAAAGATTATTTTCAGTAAGTCAGTTCTCTTTAATCAGTTCTCTTTAATCAGTTTGATTAATTTACCTTCAACTTTTTCCCAGTTAAAATAATTTTCGGCAGCAAATCGTGCATTTGTGGAATGCTCCCGGAGCAAATTCGGATTCTCAATATATTTTTCAATTTTGGAAACAATACTTTCAGCGGCTGATGGTTCAACTAAATAACCAAATTTTGTAAAATCCAATTCTTCTCTAATTGCTTTAATATTAGAATAAATTACTGGTTTACCACAAGCGAGATAATCGAATAATTTAATCGGCAGGGAATTGTTGTAAATAAAATTCTTTTCTCTTAGGTCGAGACAAAGATCAACATCAGTAAACTGTGCAGAAAAATCCTTATAGCCAACCCAGTCAATAATTTCAACCAGTACTTTTGTAAGTGAATTTATTTTCTTGATTATCATTTCATCTTCAGGAAGATTTGTGTATTTGCCAATTAACTTCAATCTTATTTTAACGTTTGGATTTCTTTCTGCAAGTAATTCAACAGTCTTCAGAATATTAAGGATTCCTCTATCGACAGTAATTAAACCAGTAAAGGCTATTGTAAAAGTTTTACCATCGAATAAGGGAGGTGAGTATTGGAAAAATTCTAAAACCGGGTAATATTCAATAATGTGTTTCTTTTTAATTGGGGCAATGTATTGATATCTTTTCTTCTTCAGTTTCTCTCCGAAAATGAGAACGTCAGCAAGATTTGATGAATAAATATTAAAGAGAAATAGTAAGATGTAAGAAAATATTTTTTTTAATCCCTTCATTTTGAAAGAAACATTTTCAGGGTACCACTCAGTTATATCATAAAATATTTTTATTTTTTGCGAAACTGATATTGAAGCTTTTCGAGCTGCCAGAATTGTTAAAGGTTCACAGCATATTATTACCTCCGGATTAAATTTCTCAATTTCCGCTGATAACTTGGAAATCTTTTCTCTTTTATTTATGTTTTCACCGTCAAAGCCGATGATATGCATAGTATCTTCAACAGTATCTGTTTTTTTGGTTGAGCAAATGATAGAAACTGTATATCCTTTTTTTGCCAAGGTTCTGCCAAATTTGTAAAAGATCCTTTCATCAAAAGGTGGATGACCAGAAGTTACTATTGCTATTTTTTGCATAATTGAAAATAACAAATTTTATTCTACTGATGAAGCAATTACGTGTATTAATTTCCAGACCTGACAGAATTGGGGATGTTGTTCTTTCAACACCACTTCCAAGGGAAATAAAGAGACAATTCCCGGATAGTTTTATTTCTGTTTTACTCAGATCGTACACTAAGGATGTTTATGTTAACAATCCCAATGTTGATGAAATAATAATTATTAATCCAGAAAACGAAGATAGTTCCTTCTGGAGTTTGGTTAAGAAAATCCGAAAGTATAAATTCAATTACGCTTTAATGTTATTGCCAAATGAAAGAATAAACTGGGTATTATTTTTTGCTGGAATCAAAACAAGAATTGGAGTTGGTCATAAGCTTTTCCAGTATTTAACTTTTACAAAATATGTTAATAGAAAAAAGTACATTCCACTTAGGCACGAAGCTGATTATTGTATGGAGCTTGCAAGAAAGGTTGGAGTAAATCCGAGAAGTTTGGATACTGAAATTCATCTCTCTGATATCGAAAAAGCAATTGTTAAGGAGATGAAAGCAAAGCTTGCCCCAAATGATGAATTTGTCCTCGGCATTCATTCATCAAGCGGAAATTCTGCACCAAACTGGAAACCGGAAGAATACCTTGCACTGATATTAAAATTAAATGATGTTAAAAATATTAAGTTGGTTGTAACGGATAATAATCCAGCCGAAATATTAGATAATCTTCCTGGAATTGAATATCCCAATAAATCCGTTCAATTAAGAAGAGCGATTTTGAATATTGCTGCTTTGGATTTATTATTTTCTTCAAGTACAGGACCAATGCACATTGCTGCTGCATTAAAAGTGGATACTCTTTCTATGTTTTGTCCGCTAACTGCCTGTTCTCCAAAGTTATGGGGACCGTTAGGAAATGAAGCAGAAATTATTTTACCTAAAGATGGATATTGTCAGACTATATGTCCTGGTGATCCTAAAAGGTGTTCATTTACAGGTAGCGGAGGAATTAACTATTCTTTTATTTTCGAAAGAATAATGAACAAAGTAAATTCTGGAAAGCAGAATCTTTTAAATGCAAATTGAATCATATGTTGAAAAATGAAGGATACAAATCAATGAAAATAAATATTTTGTTCGGTTCTATTTTAATGATTCTGATTGCCGGTGGAATAATTCTTTTTAGTTCAACGCAATCGGAACTTAAATGGGATTCATTCAATAAAGCAATAGTTAAAGGTCAATCAGAAAATAAAAAACTGGTTATTGATGTTTATACTGATTGGTGCGGATGGTGCAAGAAAATGGATAAGAGCACATACCAAAATCAAAATGTTGTTGATTATATAAGTAAAAAATATATTCCGGTTAAATTGAATGCGGAATCCTCAACCAAATTAACTTTTGAAGGACAAGAATATAGTGAACAGCAATTTTCGCGGAATCTTGGAATCAGTGGTTATCCATCAACTTTATTTGTTGATGAAAAAGGGAAATTAATTACCGTTGTACCCGGTTATTTGGAACCAGCTGAGTTTATTAAAATTCTTAAATTTATCGGTGAAGATATTTATAAGTCAAAAAGTTTTGATGAATACTTGAAATCCTTGGGTTCCTGATAAAAATTAATTTGGATCCGTTTGTATTTAGAATCTGCATAAATTGATGTTGAATTTAAAATTCCATACTTTACGGCTGTGTTTTAAATGCTTTATTGTGATTTTTGGGGCATCTCTAAACACCAAAAGATTTTTTTCTTTTCTAAGTTGTAATTAACTTATTAAAATTATAATGCAAAGATGAAATTTTTTTTCAATTCAAAGTTTTTCTTAAAAGCAGAGAATGCTGAAGAATATTGTATCCAGGGAGAAAAGCAATATTTAACCGGTGATTATGATGGTGCTTTAAAAAATTTATCTCAAGCAATAACTATTGATCCAAATTATTTTGAAGCTTATTATTATAGAGGAATTTCAAAGGATAATTTAGAAAAACATGTTGAAGCTATTGAGGATTACTCAAGTGTAATAACCTTAAATCCTATGTTTGCTGAAGCCTATAATCGAAGAGCACTTACAAAATACTTATTAAAACAGTTTGAAGAAGCAGTTTTGGATTTTGATAAAGCGATTGAATTGAATCCTATGCTAATAAATGTTTATTTTCATCGGGCAAATGCAAAAGCAAAATTAGGAATGTATCAGGAAGCTGTAGATGATTTTTCTAAGGCAATTGAATTTAATAAAAAGCTCACTATTGCATATTTTAACAGAGGAAATGCCTTAGCTAAGTTGAAATTCTATAAAGAAGCAATTGAGGATTTTAATATTTTTATTTCATATTCTGAAAATCACCAGGTTGCTTATTACATCCGTGGTATTTGCAAAATTGCAATTGGAGACAAATTGGGTGGATGCATTGATTTGAAAAAATCATCTCAATTAGGTTATCCTGAAGCAGCACTTGCAATACAAAAATATTGCAAGTAATAAAGTGTTTGAAATTATTTTGTGTTTGAAATTATTTTGGAAATGGGGATATTTAGCTAACCAAAACTGGGGCTATAGCTCAGTTGGGAGAGCGGTTCGTTCGCAACGAACAGGTATAGTTCAAATTTCTATCAAAAATACATCTTTTTAGCTTATCATTAAGTAATTCGTTCAGTAAAAATCGATTTTAACACTGCATTTCGGAGAATGAGAGGAGGCAGTTATGTTTCTATTTTTACGTGATGGTTATTATCATCTTGAATACTTTGATGAGGTTGAAAATCGGATTAGGAGAATTTCTACAAGGTGTAAAAAGAAAACCGAAGCTATTTCTTTCTTAACGGATTTCAATAGGAAATTAAGTAACAAGCCCAAATTGAAATTTATATTACTACACGATTTCTCAAATCTATATCTCCAGCAACTTGAAAAAACTCATTCCCAAAATTATAAGGCGATTGTAAAAATATCCTTTGCTTTACTTGAAAAAGGAATTGGTAATATTCCTATTACTCAAATTTCAGTAAGACAATTAGAAAAATATTTTGCCGATACCTATCAAAGAACAAAACAGGGAGCAAGAACTTATTATATTGCTTTACGAAGTGCATTCAATAAAGCTATAAGCTGGAATTATATTTCAGAAAATCCGATAAGTAAAATTAAACTTCCAAAAATTCCGAAAAACAATCCGTTATTTATTAATGAAGTGGAACTAAATTTAATAATCGGCAAAGAAGATAACCCACAGCTTAAAGATGTTTATTCCTTTGCCTTTCATACTGGAATGAGATTAGCAGAAATTACAAATCTTAAATGGAATCAAATTGATTTAGTTGAAAGAATAATCAAGGTTACTAATACAGCGGACTTTACAACGAAGGGAAAGAAAGAAAGAATCATTCCGATAAACGAAAGAATGTTTTTAATGTTGACTAATAGGCTTCCTAAGATAATGGATATTAACAAGGACGTTTATTTGTTCAATAGGAATGGCATTAAATACAATGATGAATTTATTAGTAAGCAGTTTAAGAAAGCAGTTAGGAAAATTAATATCGATTCAAAATTTCACTTCCACAGCTTAAGACATTCATTTGCATCAAACCTTATTATGAAAGGAATCCCGATTTATACTGTTATGGAATTGTTAGGACATTCGGATATTAAAACAACTCAAATCTATTCACACTTAAAAGTAGAAAATTTGAGAGAAGCTGTTAAGGTATTGGAATATTGAAAACAGATAGAGGGCTAAAATTAATGAGAACGAATGGAAACAGGGCTACAAGGCACTATTATACTGGATTCGTATAAACTAACCACTAGGAATAGAAAGCCTTTTAAATCGCTTATAATTAATTTTTAAACACAAATATGGAGTTTCAAATGTTTACTACAAACCAGGATAATACAAAACAAACCTTGCCTAAAGAATATCAATTACCGGATAAGTTAATTGAACAAATTAAGAAACTTGGTTTTACAGTTGGTTTCTTCCTTGACGTATCGGGTGAAAATGAAAAACCAGTAGGTTACTTTATAAGAAAAAAAATATTACTTGACAACAAAGATTTAATAAAATAATTTGTGTTATAAATTTGCTAATAATTGCTAAATAAGATTTTTTAAGAAGCCTTTATCCGTTCACCTTCACAGGTGAAACCTACAGCAATAGGTTAGCAAGCGGGTAAAGGTTTTTTTATTTGGTGATAGAAATGAAAAATAAAAAATCAGATATTGAGCGGGTAAAAATTAAAAAGCTATTAGAAAAGGAAAAAAGGATTGCAAAATACAAAGATCAATTAGAACAAAGGAAAAAAAGGAGAGCGGAATACTCAGAGCAAATAGAACAAAGAAAAAAAAGGATTGCAGAATATCAAAGAGACCTTACAAAAGTTTATGAAGATACTTTCCTTAACTATTTCAGTAAAGGTATTTTTATAAATTATTACAATTCTTTTGATGAAACATTTTTGCAATATTTCGACTTGAAAAAATTCATTCAGATTTTTGATAAAAGAATTGGGCTTTTTTGTGAAGATGTTAAGTTTAAACTTGATGACGATAAAAGTTATAACCTATATGCTGGATTAATTTACAACATAATTAATGAAGTTATTGAGAGCATTTTTTATAAATACAATAAACTTAATCCCTCTGATTTAGGAATTAGTGGAAAAGAATATAAGAGGGAAATAATATTGAGAGTAAAGGAATTAAATAATGAATTGCTGTTAGGAAAAAGTAAACATCCTGATTTTAAAAAGCCATTAATGATAACACCCGAACTTTATAATATTTTAGATAATGTTTTAGGTAAATATGAGTTTATATTTGCAGTTGCTAGTAAAAGATTTAAGGATGCTGAAGTTATATTCGAGAAACAAAAAAATGAATTAGTAGAAAAAAATAAAGAACAATATATTTTACGAATCACAAAAGAAAATCCAGAATATAAATTATTTTTATTTGCACAGTTTAAGTACTTTGAAAAAATAAAAGAAATAAGTAAAAGAAAATATGAATTAAAGGATGCTTTAACCGATGCTAATAAAGATGAGGAATGTCATCTACATTCTGAAAAATATTTTTATAACATAATTCCGGGACTTTATATAAGATTTAGGAATTGGAAGACAAATTATAAAACATTTTTTCCAGAATGGAGACAACTCTTTCAATAAATTTTGTGTAAAGGATTACACAAATTTTGTGTAAATATAGTTACAGAAACCTTACTTATTACTTCGTAGTTTTCTTTCGTAAAGAATTAATATTCGATGAAAGAAAAAAACACAAATAGCAAGAAATTTAATTTTAGCCTAACAGGATTAGTGTTATCACCACCGATATTAATCTTTACACTGTTAGGCTTTTATTTTTATCAATGGTGGTATATATGTCAAACCAGGATTTATTAGCATTCCATAAAGACCTTAGTGAAAGAATTAATGTTCATTTAGGTTCGCTTGATGCACAAAGAATAAGATTAGAAAATCTAACCACTTCAACAAGAACAAATGAAAGATTAAAATTAAGAACACTTGAATATTTGAAAACTATTTTAGCAGATCACGTGATTTTCTATGATTTTCTTTTAGAGATTGAAAATTGCGATGGTGACTTTTTACTTTTGAATGATTTGCTGGATTTGGAAGATTCGGAATGATGGAAGGTTGGATAAGTTTACATAGGCAAATAACAGAAAACGAAATTTGGCTTTCTGAAAGGTTTACAAAAGCACAGGCATGGATTGACTTGCTACTTTTAGCAACTCATAAACCAAGAACAATATTTATAAGAGGAAATGAAATAAACTTAAAACCAGGTCAATTGTGCTGGAGTCAATTGTCTTTAGCTGATAGATGGAAATGGAATAGAAAAACAGTTGATAAATTTTTATTGATTTTAGAAAACCGTGAAATGGTGGACAACAGAAAAACACGTTTAACCACAATAATATCAATACTAAACTGGAATTTATATCAGGACACTGGACAACAGAAGGGACAACAGAAGGACAACAGAAGGGACACAAACAATAATGGTAATAATGAAAATAACATATATACACAGATTTTTAATTTTTGGAATGATAAGAAAATAATGGTTCACAAGAACTTAGATTCCAAAACTGAAAGTAAAATCAAGGCAACATTAAAAGATTATAACATCGAAGAAATAAAAACAGCAATAGACAATTACAACATCATTCTAAAAAGTGAAGATTATTATTTCACTTATAAATGGACGCTCAAAGATTTTCTTTCCAAAGGGCTTGAAAACTTTATTGATTTAGAAATTGCAAAAAATAATTATAAGAAGAACAAAAAAGCTGCGGGTAACCCACAGCAAATAAACCAAGAAAATAAATTAAGTGAGTTACGTTTTTATGAAAACCAAGAAACAAATTAAGCAGATTTTAGAAAAGCAGATTTTATCATGCATGCTGAATGATATTAAAAGCATTCCGGCAATAGCAGGTAAATTTCAAAAAGAATATTTCTCAAAACCTTT